>JAYPDO010000068.1:6021-21049 GCA_038125285.1 Opitutia bacterium | reverse complement strand
CCTATTCCTGGCCAGAATGAAAGCTTTCCAAATCCTGATGCTTGCCCAGGCGGGGACAATCCTGTCCGCTTCGCCGATCCCGCCATCATGGTTTGAAACGGCAGTCCATCCGGTCCTTGAAAAACACTGCTTCGGTTGCCACAACGCCAAAAAGCAGAAAGGCAAAGTCCGCCTCGACACTTTGTCCACCGACCTCGTAAACGACATCAAAGCCGCTGAAACCTGGCATGATGTCCGGGCCGCCATCAACCTTGGCGAAATGCCGCCGAAGGAAGAGGAAAACCTCACTTCGGATGAGAGAAAAATCCTGCTCGACTGGCTCAATGCCACTATCGGGCACGCCTCCAAAACTCTGCAGTCCAAAGGTGGCCAAGTCGTCCTTCGCCGCCTGACACGGCGCCAGTACCAGAACACCATGCGCGACCTCCTCGGCCTCGACATCGACCACGCCCGCGACATCCCAGAAGACCCGCCTTCCCCGGACGGGTTTACCAACAACGGCAGCACCCTCCAGATGACCGGGGAACAGCTTGCACAGTACATCCAATCTGCCCGCCTTTCCCTGGATGCCGCCATTGTTACCGGGGAACAACCGGAATCCTTCCACCACACCTTCGCCAAGTCCGCAAATGTCCGGATGGAAAAGGGGATTGAATCCACGGAACGGCTCGGCCCGCAATCCCGCTTCATTGCCCACATCAAGAAGGATTACCCAGAGTCCGGCCCCTTCGAAATCCGCATAAAGGCACATGCCGACCTCCCGGAAAAGCCGGGTCCGGTGCCAAGGATGCGCGTCATCATCGGCTACCGCCCGGACACCTTGCTCCAGGAAAAGCTCCTAGCTGAAACCGACATTACCCAGGAAGGCTCCCAAGAATACGTTTTCTCAGGCCGCATCGAGAACTTCCCCCTCCCGGTGAGGGGGCAAGGCAAGTACCCGGGTTTGCTAATTAACGTCGAGAACGCAACGGACTTTGGCAAACCGGCCAAAACGGAGAAAAAGAAAAACGACAAAGGTAAAACAAAGGAAGTGCGGGTTGAGGATGCCGACCACCCATACCTTGTTATCGAATCCCTGGAATTCCATGGCCCCGTCCACGAATCCTGGCCACCCGCCCACCACCAGGCAATCATGCTTGGGGCCAAAGGGGAAATCCCAGGCGATGAAGAAGCCCAAGTTCGATACATCCTTCAAAATTTCCTCCAAAAAGCATGGCGAAAGGATGTAGCAATTAAAGACATCAATAAGTTAGCAGATTTCTTCTCGACAATACGGCCAGGGTTCCCCTCCTATGAAGAAGCCTTGAAAGAAACCCTGGCCCTGGCTCTTGTCTCCCCTGAATTCATCTTCCTTACCGAACCCGGTGCGGACAAACACCGCAAACTATCCCCCTACGAAGTCGCATCCAGGCTTTCTTACTTCCTCTGGAACACCATGCCGGACGAGACTTTATTCGGATTGGCTAAGTCCGGACAAATCCTAGAACCATCGGTTCTTGCCGGTCAAGTGGACAGGATGGCCGATGATCCAAAATCCTGGGAATTCGTCGAGACCTTCGCTAACCAATGGCTCCATATCGACGCCATCGACCGCATCGAAGTCGACGAAGGGGTTTACCCTGGCCAGGTCGTAGGACTAAAGGCTTCACTGCGGCAAGAGACCCTTCACTTTTTCTCCACTATATTGAAGGAAAATCTAAGCGCGGAAAACTTTATCGATTCAGACTTCCAATTGCTCAACCGGGAACTTGCAAAACATTATGGACAGAAGGAGCTATTCACAGGGGAATTCCAAAAGGTCAACCGTGAAAGCCAGCGCGGCGGCCTCCTCACCCAAGGTTCCTTCCTCCTCGGCCACTCCACCGGGAGCGATTCCCACATCATCAAACGGGCGGTCTTCATCCGCAAAAACCTCCTCGGAGACCCGCCCGCGCCCCCACCACCTAACGTCCCTGGACTGGACACCGCAAACCCCGACTTTGCAAAGCTCCCCATCAAGGAACAACTCAAAATCCACATGGTAGACCCGGCCTGCGCCGATTGCCACCGCGGAATCGACCCCTGGGGCTTCCCCCTCGAAGCCTTCGGCGCTACCGGACAAACCCGCACAACCATCCCCAGGAACATCGGAAACAAGAAGAAGCAGGAACTGGAAATCGACACCTCCACCACCCTCCCCGACGGCACACAACTCGAAGGCATCAAGACCCTCAAGAATTACATCCTCACCCAGCGCAAAGACCAATTCGCCAAAGCACTAACCAGCAAATTGATGGCCTACGCCATCGGCCGTTCCCTAGAGTTCTCCGACGAAGCCATCGTAGAGGAACTAACAAAAAATTGGGGCGAAAACGGGCTCCGCTTGCAATCATTGGTAACCGCTATCGTCCTAAGCGAGGCTTTCTTGAGCAAATGAACCGAAATTTCAAAACCAAGCGCAGGACCTTCCTCCGGGGGATCGGGGCAAGCCTGGCTCTCCCTGCACTCGATTGCCTTGCAAGTGCCAAACCTGCCGAAGTACCGTCCAGGCTCGGGGTGATTTATTTCCCCTTTGGGGTTTCCCTTCCGAGCCAAAAGGAATTACAGCACCTTTCCTGGTTTCCCCAAGGCGAAGGGACGGACTACAAACCTAACCAGAACCTTGAGCCGCTGGAAGTACACCGGGAAGACCTCACTATTCTTGGCGGGTTGTCCCACCCAGAAGTCCGCAAGATTGGAGGCCACGATAGCGGCGACACGTTTCTAACCGGTTGGGACATCCGCACCCATGACCTGCACAACGTCCAGTCCATGGACCAAGTCGTTGCACGCCACTTTTCCGGACAAACCCGTTACAACTCACTCGTCATGTCCACCGATGGCGGAGTCGGGGAACCGACACGCTCCAGCACCCTCTCCTACAATCAATTTGGCCGACCTATACCGGCTATCAACAAGCCCCAGCAAATTTACGACAGGCTATTCGGTGCTGGCGATGCGGACACTGCCCGGAACAAACGCCGGCTCAAAAGTTCAGCCCACATGCTCGACCTTGTCTTGGAGGATGCCAACCGGCTCCGCAGGGAACTTGGCCACTTTGACCAACAAAAACTGGACGAATACCTGGACTCCGTCCGCCAAGTCGAAAAATCCGTCGCCCAGTCCCAAGCCTGGGTCGATGTCGCCAAGCCCGAACTTTCCGACCAGGACCGCGAGTTGCTGAAGCTCGACTCCGACTCCCAGGTCCCTGAGCAATACATCCGCACTATGTTGGAGTTAATGCACCTTGCGTTCCAGACCGACTCCACCCGGGTTGCCACCTACCAAATTGCCAGCATGGGCGACGCCACCACCCTCGGAGGCAAATTCCCCCAACTCCTCGGTTTCGGAAAGCATTTGCACGGACTCTGCCATGGCTGGAACAAACCCGAGGGTGCCGAAGCCCTGACCAAATGGGACAATTTCCTGGCCAAAGAGTTCGCCCATTTCCTTGGCCGGATGAAGGCCACCCAAGCCGCCCCGGAGTCGGACGAAAACCTGTTGGACCACACCACCCTTCTATACGGTTCCAGCAACAGCACAACCCACACCAATTTGAATTATCCACTAGTGCTTGCAGGTGGCAAGAAGCTCGGATTCCAACACGGCCAATACCGCAAGTTCGGCGAAGACACGCCATTCTCGAATGTCTTTGCCACCCAGATGAAAGCACTGGGGCTTGGGAAGGCAAAGTTCGGGGATTCCACGGGGATGATTGACGGTTTGTTGGGGTAGGGCCGACCCAGGGGGACTTTATTGACTCCATTGACCTCATTGACAGGGCAACTCAGCCTTCAATAAGGTCAATGGAGTCAACAACGTCCCATGAATCTTCTTCCACTCCTAGCCGCCCTCACTTGGCCACCATCCTTACCGGATAACTCCACTATCCACACAGGCTCCAGCGACCTTCTCCTCCAACCCACGGAAACCCTGAAGGAAGGCGTAGAAATCGCCAAGGCAGCCCCCAAGGTCGAGTTCCTCTACTATGGTTGCCAGGCCTACGATCCGGAAGGCGGGCTTTGGTCCAGTTGGGGCGACGGGTTGGTTGTAGGAGACACCTACTACTCGTCCATCGGCGACCATTGCAAGGTCGAGGGGAACGCCTTCCTTTACGCCTACAATTTGAAGACAAAAGGGCTTAAGGAATCGATGGACCTTAAGTCCGTCCTCAAGCAACCTCCCGGCCAATACGTCCCGGGAAAGATCCATAGCCGGATCGACATGGGGAAGGATGGTTGGCTCTACTACTCCACGCATCGAGGGTCCACCCGGATCGCCTTCATCCCCGAAGCCAATTTCAAGGGGGACTGGATCCTCCGCCACCACCCAGGGTCGGGAAGGACCGAGGTGGTAGCCCATGCCCCGCTCGAACTCCAGTCCCTCCCATGCGGGCAGCTCGACCCGGACCGGCTCATCTTCTACGCCGGAACCGCTGACGGGCTCAAAAAGAAGGATCCCCAATTCCTTGCATACGACATCCAGGGCCGCAAGGTTCTGTTCTCCAGCGACCAAGGCCCCGCACGCTCCATGGTCCTTGCCCGCTCCACTGGCAAACTCTATTTCCACACCTCCAATTCCGGGGCAGCCCAACTCCTCCGATTCGACCCTGGCAATCCAGGGCTCACGCCCATCAATGCCACTGTGGGACTCCGGGCCGCCTCCGAGGAGACCAGGAAAGGCATCGTCTACACCGTCGACCGCGACCAACTCTGGGCCTTCGACTCCAAGACGGAAACCGCCAAGGAACTCGGCAAGACCGCAGTCGGTACCAACGACTACATCACCAGCCTCGACCTCGACCCCAAAACCCAACGCTACCTCTACTACATCCCCGGAGCCCACGGAGGCGCCCACCGGGATGGTTCCCCCCTCGTCCAATACGACCTCAAAACCAACACGCGCAAAGTCATCTGCTTCCTCCATCCCTACCTCCACAAGGCAACCGGCTACATCCCCATGGGCGCGTACATGTCCGCAGTCTCCGCCGATGGCGACAAGGTGTACATCACTTGGAATGGCAACCGGGGGGTTACACAGGAAGACTTGGACGCCGGGAAAAATTTCAAGTTCAACACCTGCGCATTGACTGTCATTCACATCCCGGAACCGGAGAGGCGACCCTGACCCACGACAATGGCCAAAGCCAGATCCAGCACTACAAACCCGGGACAATATGAACAACCCGGGCATATCCCGTATTTGGACGGATGGCGGGGGATGGCGATACTCAATGTCATATTTGCCCACTTCTTCACCAAGCACATCCCGCTGCCGTTCATGGAAGGACATTTCAATAGCGGCCGGTTCGGGGTGGAAATGTTCTTCTGCCTGTCAGGGGTGCTGATGGGCAGGATCCTCTTTCTCAAGGAGGAAAACCTTGGTCGGTTTTACTTCCGCAGGTGTACCCGGATCATCCCGGCATTCTGGGTATTCACGGCGGCCTATTGGGCGTACTATCTCCTCCTGAAAGGGAACCCTATCCCGAGCACAACTGGGTTTGTCGCCTCCTTTGCGTTCCTGGCCAATTACAGTTGTGCCTTCGATATCTCGTCGCTCCCATTGGATTTGAGGCACTTGTGGTCGATCAGCATCGAGGAACATTGCTACCTACTGCTTGCGTTGGTCGCATACTGGACGAGGAAAACCAAGCGGGACGCCGTACCTGTCATCTTGGCCTTTGCCGTGGCCAGCATCCTTTGCGTGGGAATCCACGAGTCCTTTGCTTCGGGTGATTACAACTCCACTTACTGGCGGACGGAGTGCAGGTTGTGCGCGGTTTTTATATCGGCGGCATTAGCCGTCTTGGCTGATCGGAAGCAAGGCGCGGTATTGCCGGGGAACCCTTGGGTTTACCTCTTGGCCGCGATCTTCCTTAACCTATCAATTGTCCCGGACGCCCTTAAATATACCCTGGGGTCTGCGATGCTGGCGGCATTCGTTTCCCACCTCGGTTTTATCGGTGAAACATGGAAGCGGGTTCTCTCCAGCAGGTTCCTGGTCTTTATAGGGGCGATTTCCTATTCCTGGTACCTTTGGCAACAACCCCTGTTTGGCAAAGGTACCAACGTTTTCTCCTTTCCCAACCTGGCTTGCCTTTCCGTCTCCGTACTCCTGGCCTTCTTGAGTTTCCGTTTCTTGGAAAACCCCGTCCGGACAGGTTTGAACCGATGGTTCGACGACCGGAAGGCTAAGGGCGGGACAGTTATTTCGTGACAGTGACTCGGATAAACTGGCGGCCTTGGGTTTCGCTGGCGATGGGGGTATTGGAGGTGGCGGTGACCTTTTCGTAGTCGGCGGGTACACCGGTTTGGTCTGCATCCACAGATACGGTGACATCGGCTTCGTTCCAAACGCCATTCTTGAGCCTACGGGTCAGTTCCACTTTGTAAGTGAGGGTACTGTCGACGGAAGCCTTGACCCTAAGGTAAGTAATTTGGAGGGAACCGCCTTGGGTGGCCACGGCAGGTAGTGTCGTGGTACGGTCGGAAGCGGTGGGATTGCCATTGAGGGCATATTCGAGGAGGTTGGGGACGCGGTCGTGGTCAGGGTCAGCACTGGGGTCTTGCTCGGCCGGTTCAAGGGAGGCAAGGGGCGAGTTGGCAACCCAGATGAGGAATGGATCGACGACATCGGCGACGATGACGGAACGGGTAAGGGGCGTTGCGGCATTGCCGGAGGTATCCATCACGTTGTAGGTGACAGTGTAGGTACCAGGCTTGGAGGTGTCGATGGCGTCAAGGCCCTGGACTTGGATGAGAGCGGTGATGACCGGGGCAGGATCATCGTTGTCGGTAGCGGTTGCCCCTTGATCCGAATAGGTGTCGCCCGTGGACACATTGACCACGGCATCTCCGACCAATTGGAGGGTCGGCGGGCTGCCGTCATTGCTGACGTAAACTTTGCGCTGTTCGGAGGAGGTGTTGCCGCTGGAGTCGGTGGCGGTGTAGTTGATAATGTAGGGTTCGGCGGTCTTCTTGGAAGTATCTACCCCGCCAGGAGCCATGAGGGAGGGGATGTCGTCAATGGGGAGGGCTTGGTCGATGAACCGGACTTCGTCTATCATGCCGTCGAAAAAGTAGTTCACGCCGGGGGAAGCCCCGATGCTGGAAACCCCGCCAATCGTGTAAACGGGGGGGCCTCCGTTCAGTGATCCGTTCTGGACAAGCTCGCCATCCAGGTAGAGGGCTTGTGCCTGGCCATCGCAGGTTACGGCGACATGGTGCCATTGTGCGTCGACAAGGTTTCCTGAAACGGTGATGTCGACATCGTAGAATGTGCCGGTGTCATCCACGTTCCTGAAGCGGAGGAAGTCGGAGCCCCCTTCCATGTAGACGTTGAAGTGGGTGTTGATGATGCCGTCGGTGGTCTTTTCGAAGAGGAAGGCGTCCTGGTTGTAGGATTGGGAATAGAACCACATGGAAACGGTGAAGGTTTCGGTGTCGAATGCCGGGTTGTGCGGGACCTCGATGTAGGATTTGACGCCGTCGAACTGGATGGCCTTGCCGAATTTCCCAGCCACCCAGGCAGCGTCATTGTCATCGAATTGCTTTAGGGTGCCGTTGATGCCGTTGGTGATGTCGGAGAGGGTGTCGCCTGCCCCGTCGTCAAAAGTCCAGTGGGCGACGAGGTTGGGGACATTGGCCTCCAAGATAGCATTGACGACGACAGTGGTGTCGAGGTTATCGGTGGCGGAGTAACCGGGGTCGGCCCAGGCATCCCCGATGGGAACCCGTAGGTTTGCCGCACCGGTGAGGGTGATTTCCGGTGGTGTGGTGTCCACGACATTCACGACGCGGCGCATGCGGGGAGCGGTCTTGGTGCCGTCCTGGGTGGTGAAATCGTAGAGGAGTTCGTAAGTACCCAGGACGGTGTGGTCGACTGTGCCAGTGATGTCGATCGTGCCTGGAAGCGTTGTTCCCCTGCGGTCGGACACGGAAGAACCGGGGTCAACGAACGGCGTACCGGCCTCAAGGGTAATCGTATTACTCCCGGTGAGGGTTATGACGGGAAGGGTGGGATCGTCCTTAACGGTGACGGTGCGGACTTTGGACGCCGTATTGCCAGCTGCATCCGTGGCGGTGTAGGTAATGGTGTATGTCCCCTCGGTGGCGGTGTTGATTGAACCGGTAATGGGGACGGTGACGCGGAAAAGGTCGGCAGTATTGGCATCCGAATTCTCAGCAACCACCCAAGTGGTCGCGCCGGTCGGGTCGTACTGGAAGCCAGCACCGGGAGTTTTCGCGCCACCACCTCCGCCGGTATTTCGCATGCGGAGTTCGAAGGTGAACCATCCGCCCCGGCCAAGGTCTGCCCGGTATTCAATCTCGTTGGTATAATTACGGTCGTCGAACAGGACGTTGCCGTCCACGACGAGGCGTGCCCATTCGTCGATGGCCTCTCGGAAGGAAACGATGCCGTCTTCATCATAAAACTCACCGGTGTACATGACAGTGACGTTGCCCGCCCAGGGGAATATGGAGGAGTTGATCTGCGCCAATTCGGGTCCAAGTGAATCCACACCCAGGTTTTTCGGGTTGGCCTTGAACTCGTCCCATCCAGGGAAGTTCCCGCCGACAAGACCGGGCACCGTATGGTAGAGGGGCTTGGAGCTGGTGACCGTGACCGTGACATCCCCGTCAAGGGCATCGGTGGCGGTTGCACCGGCATCGGTGTAGAAGGAATTGGGGATGGCGATGGTAGGGTTAGTCCCAGCGATATTGATGTCGGGCGGGGTGGTATCCTGTACAATGACGGTGCGGCTTGCGGGGATGGCGGATTTGCCATTGCCGTCCGTGTAAGTGTAGGCGATTTGGTAGGTTCCCAGGACAGTTGGGTCGACAGATGGCACGACTTGCCCGGCGCGGGTGATTTCCTTGAGCGCAGGATCGTTGATGGTGGTGCCGGACGAGTCCTTGAGGTCGACGTCAGGGTCGTTGAAGGGTGTGCCGGCTTCGTGGTGGATGAGCGCATCCCCAAGGAGGGTCATGACCGGGGCGGACTGGTCGATCTCCACGATGACCTTGCGGGTGGTGGTGCCGAAGTTACCGGAAGCGTCGAGGGCGTAGTAAGTGATGTCATATTCGGAAGGCTTGGAGGTATCGACCACGCCGGTGCCTTCTGAGAACCAGATCCCTCGCTGTTCGGGGGCTCCGGGCTGAATGTAGGTAAGTTCGGTGGGGCCTGCCCCGGCTGGGGTTTGGAAGAGGATTTCCGCCTTTGCGCCGCCGGTGTACTCAAGGTAGCCAAGGGCGAATTTGTAGAAACCGGTGGCAAGGGTTCGGGTGCCGCTGGCCACGTGCCAAACGAGGCGTTCGTCCCCAAAGGTTCCGTTCCTGGAGAAGGTCCCGTCCTGGTCGAGGTCGATCCAGACACAAGCGCGGTCGTCCAGGTTCCTGACTTCGAAGGTGTAGTCGCCATCGACCCGGGCGTAGATGTAGCCAGTAAAGGCAAGTTGGTATTGGTCGGCCGAGGAGATCCCGGCGAAAAGCTTATGGAAATCGGAATCGGAGGTGAAGTGGGTGCCGTCGCCATTGGGGCCGTTCTTGAAAAGGGCATGGCCATCGGGGATTTCGGCCAGGATCCCGCCGTTGTTGTTAAAGTCGATGCGTTGGTCGTTGTTGGGCTGGATGTTGTGCCCCCAGACGTCGAGTTGGTTGGGGATATGGAGTTCGCTGGTCGTGAAGTGGGGGGCGTTGTCGGCAGTATCGGCCATGGTGATGCCGGGGTCTGTGTAGGTGTCGCCGACGGTCAGGGTAAGCGGGTCGGCACCAACCAAGGTGACAGCCGGAGGTGTGGTATCGACCACTGTGACTTTCCGGGTGACGGAATCGGCGTTGGTGTAGGAATAGGTCAAGGTGGCCTCCCCGAGGACGTTCACATCCAGGGTATTGTCCGCCTTTTTGTCCGGATCCAATGTGCTGCCGCCCGAATCCGTGACCTTGGCACCAGGATCGGTAAAGGCAGTACCGAACTCGTGGGTCATTTCGGCATCCCCTGTGAGGCCGATGAATGGAACGGTATCGTCAACGACAACCACAACGGTCCGGGTGGCGATGGCAGTGTTGCCAGCCTTGTCCGTGGAGCGGTAATTGATGGTGTAGGTCCCAGGGGTATTCACATCGACGACTGGCGTAACCGGGACAGCCCAAAGGTTGGCCTGGAAAGCGGACTTTGTGTTGACCGAGCGGTCAAGGGCATCCCCGGGAAGGCGGATAACAGGGGAAAACCAAGCCCCCCCGTTGAACTCCATGAAACCGATGGCGACCTTGTACTCCCCTTTCGTAAGGTTGACTAGCGTTGTCCCGTTGCGGGTGTTGGTGGTCATCCTTTCGTCTCCCAGGTCGCCTGCCCTTTCAAAGATGCCGTCCTGGTCGAGGTCGATATAGAAACAAGAACGGTCGTCCGCATTGATCGAGCCGAAGGTGTACTGGCCGTCTGAAGGGGCGAAGAAGCTGCCGTGGAAGTTGATTTGGAAGTCGTCCCAACGGGTAAGGCGGGGGACAAAAAGGTCCCGGAAGGCATTGTCGTCAGCAAGGGAACCGATGTTCCCTGTGAATTCTGCGTGGTCATTAGAAGTCGCGGCAAGCAGGCCGCCGTTGTTGTCGTAATCCATGAGGGTATCGTCCCGGCCATCTTCCAGGTAACCGTCCACAAGGAGCTTGTTCCACTGGTGGGCATAGTTGCTGACGGCTACCGTGGCACCATCATTCTGGTCCGTGGCAGAGTACCCGGCTTCGACATAGGCATCCCCAACTTTCAGGCGGACGGTGGACTCGCCAAGCAGGGTAATGGCGGGGGGGAGGGAATCCATGACGGTGACGATCCTAGAAACGTCCGCGGCATGTGCCTTTTTGTAAGGCTTGTAACTGTAAACCAGCTCATAAACCCCAGGGAGATCGGGGTTTACCGTGCCAGTGACCGTCACCAGCTCGGCGTCCAAGGTGTTCCCCCCGTCGGAGAGGGAGTGGCCGGGATCCGTAAAGGTAGTCCCGGCCTCATGGGTCATTTGCGATGCACCAGTGAGAGTGATGACCGGGGCGTTGGGATCAAGGACGACGTTGACCGTCCGGATGGCGACGGCGACATTCCCCTTCGAGTCCGGGATCCGGTAAACGACATGGTAGGTTCCGATTTCGGATGTATCGACCGGAACTTTAATATCAGCTGGGATGGCGGGATCGAGCAGATATTTGGCGTTCATACGGGCTTCCAGGCCTTGCCGCTCCGCACCGGAAAGGACACGGTTGTAAAATATGGCTTCGGCAATGTAACCGGAGGCCATGTCGATCCCGGACTGGTAGCCTCCGAACTGGAGGTAACCGAGGTCAAAATTCCGGTTGTTCCAGATCGTGATGTTGCGGCCCTTGGAGTACACTCTGTAGTCGTTGTTTCCGGTGGAGGAGCTGGTGTAGAGGTCAGGTTTTCCAGTAAAAAGTTTGTCGTAGTTGGTCGCCCAACCGCCGGGATGGAAAGAGTCGACCCGCTGCCCCCTTCCCCACCAGTTGTAGTATCCTCCGATGTAATTCTGGTCCTGGGAGGATATGAGCCGCCCGGAGGTGAGGCCGTCGGCCTTGGCCACGGTGACGAAGGTGTAGTTCCTACCGAAAGCTGTTCCAGAGGTCAGCAGGCTACTCCCGTCCATGTAAACGGCAGGTTTGCCTCCCACTGCATTGGGGCGGTACAAGGGGGTGCCCATGGTGTTGGCGAAATGGTTGCCATTTCCGGAGATATCCGCCCACTCGTTGACCGTTGCCCCGTTTTGCAACCCGACAATGGAGGATGCGTCCAAATGCAGGAGAAGGCCGGAGGTTGGGAAGGTTTCGGAGGAGGCGGCGTTGATCACAGTATCATAATTGTCCGTGACTGTGGCCCCAGGATCGACGAAGACAGACCCTTGGAAGACGTCCATTTCGGTATCGCCGTTGAGGGTGATGACAGGGGGGGCGGTATCGACGACGAAGACTGTCCGCTTGAGGGTACGGGCGGCATGGCCGTTGTAGGTAAAGTTGTAGAGGAGGACTTGGCGGCCGAGTTTGTTGGGATTGATTTGTCCGGTGACGACGACCGTGGAAGTGTCCAGGACATTCCCGTCGATGTCCTTGGCGGAGAAGCCGGGTTCGACATAGGGGTCGCCGTAATTGAGGGTCAATGTGGGTTCCCCTGTGAGTTCGAGTATGGGGGCGTCCGGATTGGTGCGGACGGTGACAGTACGGGTGGCGGTGGAGGTATTGCCCGCGGAGTCGGTGGCGGTATAGTTGATGGTATACTCGCCCGGGGTGTAAACGTCCACGGGGTTGTATTGTACCCAGAGGCCGTCCTGCAAGGAGTCGGATGGATCGATGATGACCAGGTTGCTGGGGCCGGGGCCGACAATGGCTTGCATACGGGGCTGGGCCCGTGAACCACCCCCATACTCCATGTGGCCGATAGCGACGTTGTAGTAACCTTTGTTCAAACGGACTTCACTGTAACCGTAGTAGTAGGTGGGGTTAAGGAACTCCGTACCCAAGTCCCCTTCCATCTCGAATACCCCGTCCTGGTCTAGGTCGATCCAGAAACCGATGCGGTCATCCGGGCCTTCGGTGCCGAAGAGGTACCGGGCACCGTCGATTTTGCAGTAGAACTGGGCGAGGAAGAGGTTCTGGAAGTTGTCGTCCTGGTTTATGCCTACATCGTGGGGGCGTTTGGGGTCGGCGTCCCTGAACTCGGCGTCGTTGTTGAAGTTGATCGCGGTACGCAAGGGGGCTTCCCCGGTCATCGGCTGGACGAGGAGCCCGGCGTTCTGGTCGAGGTTGAGGATGTTGTCGTTTGCACCGGAGACGATGTAGCCCCGGCGTAGGAATTGGTTCTTTGTAAGGATGGAGTCCTTAACGGGGATAGCGCCGTCGGCATTGTCCATTGCAGTAACGCCCGGCTCCACCCAATCGTTCCCCAAGATGTGTTCGTAGGTGTCGCCTCCGGCCAACGTGATCACGGGAGGCGTCTTGTCCAGGACGGTGACTTTCCGTGTGACGGTGATGGCCGCGCGGGCTTGGGCGTCCGTGTAATCGTAGCTGACCGTGTAGGTACCCGGTACGTCGACATCGACAGGGTTGTGGACTGTCACCTGGGCGGCTGCGTCCCCTTCCACGGTTGCCCCGGCATCGTTGTAGGGGGTGCCGGAGTCGTGGTCGACTTGGGAGGAACCAGTGAGGAGGATGACAGGGAGGTCCGTCGGGTCGACGACGTTAACCGTGCGGTTGGCGGTGGTGACGTTGCCGGATGGGTCGACGGAAAGATAGGCCAAGGTTTGGGTGCCGATGGCCGAGGTGTCGAGTTGGGCAAACTGGAATTGCGCGGAGACCCCTGGGACGGAGTATTTGTTGTGGAGGTGGAGGGTCAGGGCGGTACGCTCGACAGGGGTAAGGACACGGTCGTAAAGGATGATTTCGGAGACCTCGCAATTGGAAAGTTCGGTATTGGTCTGGGAGCCGCCTAATTCGATATCACGGGGCTTGTAGCTGTTGGTGTTCAAGCCCTTCTGGTTCCAAGTGAGTTGTACGTTATCCGTCCAGAAGTTCGCCTCGGAAAGGTCGTTGACATCACCTGCATGGACGTGGAAATCCGTATCCGAGGGTCCGGAACTGAAGAGCCATCCATCAGAATACCAACGGCGGATACCGTTTGCATAGAATCCAAAAAACCAATTCCGCGCCCGGGAGCCGATGACCCGTCCATTGTTCCCGTTACCGGTATAACGTGCGACGGTGAAGATCGTGTAGAAGGAAAGGTCCGGCTCAAAGTTATAGGTGGTCCAGATCAAGTCGTCCCCGTCAAAATGGACGGCAGGGAGGCCATGGAGACTGCTGGATTCGATCCACACAGGGTCGCCTTGGCGGTTATCAGCATGGTGTCCCATGCCGGATTGGTCTTCCCAATCCGTGGTGATGGTGTCCCCGTCGTTGAGTTTCCCGGAGAAGAACGCAGCATCCAAGTGGAAGACGAGGCCATTGGTGGGGAATTGGTTGGAGGTGATGTAGGGGAGGTTGGGCTTGGCGGCGTCGGAAACGGTGGCACCGGGATCCGAATAGGCTGTGTTTACGGAGTGGTTGGAAGGGTTTGTCCCGGACAGGGTGATGACTGGGGCAATGGTGTCGACGACATGGACCAGGCGGATGGCCGGTACGGCTTTGTTACCTTGGGCGTCTGTGTAGTTATAAGTGACATCGAAATCCCCAGGCTTGCTGCCATCCGGCATGTTGGCCACAACCGGATCCTCTTCAATTGCGGCGCCGAGGGCCGTTTCCAAGAGTGCCCCGGCATCCACGTAGGCTGTGCCGGCCTCAATCGTCAGTTCCTTTTTCCCCAGCATTGTGATGACGGGGCGGTCAGGGTTCTCGATCACGGACACGGTGCGTTGCTTGCGGGTCCAGTTCCCCGAACTGTCCTTGGCAAAATAGTAGATCTTGTGGAGGCCTGGCTTGGATGTGTCCAACGGTGGCATCGCGGGTGTGCTCCAGAGGTCGGGCTGTTTGGCAGGATGGACGGTTTGCTCCGCGCCATCCGGGATGGTGACCAGGAACTTTACGGAGGAGCCCCCAGTGGTTTCCCTGTGGCCGAAGTAGACGGGGTATTCGCCTTTGGCCAGGAAGACGGTGCTGGAATTGTTGCCCCAGGTCAGTCGCTCACTACCGAGGAGGCCGTTCTGGCTGAGTACACCATCCTGGTCGCGGTCGAGCCAAGTCGCGGAACCGTCGTCTGTAAACTCTGCGCGGAAGGTATAGTCCCCGTCCTTGGGGGCGTGGAAAGTCCCGTAAAAGAAGGATTGGAAATAGTCCCACTGGTTGATGGCTGGATGGGTACGGAAATCATTATCGTCCTTAAAGAGGATGCCTTCTCCTTGAGGCCCGTCACCGAGGTAGACCGTACCTGCGGGCTTGGTGTAGAAAACGCAATTGGCCAGGCTCTCCATGTCCAGATAATCCGGGTTGGCAGCGGGCTCAAGGTAAGCGTGGTGCTGCAGATGCCC
>JAYPDO010000068.1:0-6011 GCA_038125285.1 Opitutia bacterium | reverse complement strand
GGACGGTTCCCAAAGATGAGTAGGCCGGGATGACGCCGTCGATTTCGTCGGTAGCGGAGAAACCTGGATCCTGGAAGTCTTTGCCGGTGTGGACAGTGATGAATTCGCTCCCGGTGAGGGTAAGGACGGGAGGTTTGTGGTCTACAACTGTGACCGTGCGGATGGCAGGCTCGACAAAGTTCCCCTGGCCATCTTGGTAGTCATACGTAAGGTTATAGGTGCCTGGCTTGGAGAGGTCGACGGTGACGTCGGCGGCAATATTGTCCAAAAGGACGGACGAGCCGTCGGCCGTGACAGCCTTGGCCAATGGGTCGGCATAGGTGTTGGTAGGATGGGCTTCAAGGGTGACATTGACATCCCCATAGAGGACAACCAATGGCTGAGAAACGTCTTCCCGGATGATCAGAGTCCGCTGTTTCTGGCTGACATGCCCGAGGGAGTCCTTGGATGTGTAGGTGATAATGTGGGTGCCTAGCTTGGAGGTGTCGAACAGGTTATAGTTAGGACCCATGACACGGAAGAGGTCCATGGTGGCTTCGTCGGAATTTTTGGCGACCTGGAAAAGCGCCCTGTCGGCACTGTTCCCTACATCCGTGGTATCGGCGGCAGCACCGGTCTTGTCCACACCGATCCCCGGGATGTTCCCTGCCGCACGTCCTCCGGGGCCACCCCCGTTGCTGATCCTGAACTCGACATCGTGCCAACCATTGTCCCCTGCCCCAAGGCTGAGCTGTTTGCTCGCGCTGCTTCCCCATCCGCCACCGGTGAGGACTTGTTGCTGGTCAATGGAAATGGCAAAACGGTCGTCGATGTTGCCCATGACGGTGATTGCACCATCTTCGTCATAGATCTGGCCAGAGTAGACAATGGTAAGGTTCGTCCCCCATGGATCGGCTGCCGATGTGATCTCGGCCAAAGTCGGCCCAAGGGGATCGATGCCCTTGTTCCTTGGGTTGGGGGTATTGAGGTCGTTGAAACTTAGGATGTTCCCTTGCTCAAGGCCAGGAACCCAGTCGATGAGAGGGATATCGTGTTTACGGGTGACCAGGGTAATCCCCTCGAAGTCGAGAGCCTGTACGCCTGGGTCCGTGAAAGGTGTGCCAGGGGCAATCTGGATGACAGGGTCACCAGTGAGGGTGATGACCGGGCCGGTCGTATCGGACACGATGACCTTGCGAACAACTTGGATGGCGTTTCGGGTGTCCGCAGTCGTATGGTCATAGGTGACAAAGTAGGTGCCGGGACGGTTTTGGTCCACCACGTCCCCGGCGATGTCGATTGCCCCGCCTACGGGATCCCCATTTACATCGACCAGGGTCGCGTCCGGCTCGACGTAGTCTTGGCCTGCCTCCAGGTGGAAGTCCGCTTCCCCGTTGAGTTGGATGATAGGAAGGGTCGGGTCGGGCTTGACCACGAGTTCACGGGTGGCGAAGGCACGGTTACCGGAAGCATCGACGGCGGAATAGAGGATGGTGTAGGTTCCCGGGACATCCAGCAGGGGCCTGGGATATTCGGGGACACCGAAGAAATGGTACTTGGAAGCGAGGTACGTCTCGATGGAAAGGCGTTGTTCCGGGGTATGGTCGATGTCGTAGAGCAGGGTTTCGGCAACGTAACCGCGGGAAGGCTCATTTGTATCGTTGTACCCGCCGAACTGGAGTTTGAGGATCCGGCCGTTGCGGGCATTAGTCGTGGTCTTGTTGACTCCATCGGCATAAAACTCGACATAGTTGTTGCCCGTACTGATGGCGGTGTAGAGGTGGGGATCAGCCGTCGCCGGGCTGGAAGTGCCAGCGGCAAACCCTTCAGGATGGAAAGTGTCTTCGTAATTCGCCCAGTAACCTATGAACCAATTCGAGTTTCGGGAGGAGATCAGACGGCTGTTCTGGGAGCCCTCAAGGCGGGAAACCGTATAGATGGAGTACTGCCGCTGGACTTCGTCCACGGCGGCGATATAGTCGTTCCCGTCAAAGTAAACTGCTGGCTCAGTGTTGATCGCATCGGCCGCCCAAGTCGGGTCGCCCCGGACATCGCTCATGTGGTGTTGGGCTGGGGAAAGGTCTTTCCATGCCACGACCGGGGAACCGTCGTACGCCCCGGCAATGGAGGAAGCGTCCACATGTAGGAACAAGTTCGCCGTGGGGATGTTGGCTGTGCTGCCCCAGATTGGGGCCGGGTCGATATTGTCGGTAACGGTCAGGCCTGGGTCGGAAAAGGTAGTCCCCGCAGTGTGCTCGATGGAGGGATCGCCGACGAGTTCAATGACGGGCGGAGCGAGGTCCAGCACGAAAACTTTCCTGGAGACGGGTAAGGCGGGTTTGCCGGACGTGTCGCTGTAATGGTAGGTCAGGGTGTACTCCCCTGCTTTATCCGCGTCGACGGTGCCGAACACTTGGACCTTGTCGACCTCGGCTTGGTCGAGGGCATTTCCATCCGCATCGGCCAAAGTAACGCCGGGATCGGTGTACGGGTCAAGCAAAGGATGCTTGACGATCGGGCGTCCGACAAGGGTGATGACCGGGGGATCAGTGACGTCCTCCACAATCACGGTACGGGTCGCGGTAGTGGTGTTCCCTGCGACATCAATGGCGGTATAGGTGATGGTGTGGGTTCCGGGCACAGAAGTGTCGATGGGCAGGTCGTACCCCCAAAGGTCATGCTGGACGCTGGCATTGGGCTGGATCTCGATATAACTTACTGGCCCGGCGCCGGCAGGGGTCATGACCCTAGGGCGCAAGCCAGGGCTACCGCCGCCTTCCGACATGCCGATGGCGACTGGATAGATCCCAGGTTCCAAATTGATGTCGACAAAACCATACCGGTCCCCCTCGTTCATCCACTCCGATCCTTTGCCTCCGTTTGCTTCGAAAATGCCGTCCTGGTCACGGTCGAGGAAGAAGGAACCCCTCTCGTTCGGCCATTCGAGTCCGAAACGGTATTGCCCCGCGACTTTGGCCCGGAACACCCCACGGAAAAGGACATTGTAGTTGTCCACCCTGGAGGGGGGGATCCCCGCATTGGCATTGTGAACGTCCTCATCCGTGGCAATCCAGACCCGGCTTTCCCAATCGGCTTGCCCGTCCGGGGTTTTCAAAAGGTATCCCCCGTTGCCATCGAAATTAAGCCCGGCATCGTCCCGCGCCTCGACAAAGCCGTTGACCTGGAGCGCGTTCCAACGGATGAGTGAACTCATAGGCACGACCACCCCGTCGACCTCATCATTGGCCGTGGCCCCAAGGTCTTGGTAAGGTTGGCCCAGAGGATGGGTGACCGTAGTCCCGCCGATGACCGTGATCTCAGGACCGGTGCTGTCACCCACAGTAACCGTTCGGGCCACGGTTTCCGCAGGACGGGAGTTCGTGTCAGAATAATCATAGAGGACAACGTAGGTTCCGGGTATAGTGGGATCGACGGTGTCCCCGGAAATGGCGACTACGGCGTCCGTGATTTCGTCACCGTTGGAATCGTTGGCAATGGCGTCCTCTTCGGTGTATGTCCCGTTGATTTCCACAAAGGTTTCCGCAGAACCGTTGAGGACAATGACCGGGGCGAGCGGATCCAGTACTTTGACCGAACGGGATGTGCTGACTTTGTACCCATGGGAATCTTGGGCGGTGTAAGTGTATTTCCATTCCCCCAGGACAGAGGTGTCTAAGGTGGTGGGCTGGATCTCCAGATCCTGGCTCCCGTCCCATGTATGGAGACTGGTGACCTTTTCCTGCGGAAGGGCGTAGTCATAGACCCGGAGGTCGTCAATCAGCCCGTCAAAATCGAAGTTGTTGGTGACATCCCAACCGCCGATCATCGCAAGTTTGCCTTCCGTGGCATGGGTAGTGGAGACCCCGTTCGGTTCTGTGGCCTGGAGCTGGCCGTCAACATAGACCATCCGGACCTTCCCGTCCATGACCCCGACGACATGGTGCCACTCCCCGACATTGAACAGACCGCTCGGGCCGTTGACCCGGTCGGTGCCATTCGCAGTGTCCCAGACGGAATAGGCGATCGAAGTGGTCTCCGGGGGTGTCGGCACTTCGTTGATGGCCGCATCGTAATTGATCCAAAAGAGGGTGGCCGTATTGCCAGGGGTCGTGAAGATGGCACTGTCACCGGTCGCATCGTCCGTCCCGAGAGTATTGAGGTTGACCCATGCGCTGACCGAAATCGCCTGGTTGCCTGTGAAACCATTAATCGCCGGGACTTCCGCCCTGTCCCCTGCCCCGTCGAGTTGCAGGGCTTGGCCGAATTTCCCTGTCCCGAAGGTCGCGTCACCGACCAGGGACGCGTCATTGCCATTGGCAGTTGTATCGTTGGCGTCCCCGTCGAATTTCCACCACCCAACCGGCGGGCGGCCAAAGGCGGGCGGGGGTAAGAGGGTAACTTGGGGCGTCAAGGCACCGTCCTCGGCATCATTGGCAGTGGCTCCCGCATCAGTGTACGAATCCCCCAAATTAAGCACTACCTCTGGATTCCCTGCCAAAGTGATCGTAGGCACTTCGTTCCAGTCACCATTACCGCTATTGTAGAGGTATTCGACCTCCTTTGCCGTCATGGCGATGTTGTAAAGCCGAGCATCATCCAGCTCCCCGACATAAAACTGCTGTGCCCCACCGTCCGGGTTGGACCCGATGTTCAGGTCTGTACGGTAGCCAATGTAAGGCTCGGTGATCGGGTCCGTGGCCAATAGGACGCCATTGCCATAAGTAGCCGCCAAAGTCTTACTCTTGGTCAAGGTGATCAAAATCCATTCACCGTGGGAAAAGGCGCCGGCATTTGGCGGGCCGCTATTTCCATTAGTGCCTTCACGATAACGGTGGTGGACGCCCCACGTGGGTGTATTGCCGTTTTGCATCCAAAACGCATAATGCCGTCCACCACGGCCCCAAACGCCCACGTACCCGTCGTTGCCAATCTGGCTCTTCATCCAAATGGACACGGTGTATTCCTCGGCTGCCATTTTCTCGTCAAAGGGAACCGTCAACTGGTCAAGGTCTCCGTCAAACTGCATGGACTTCCCGAATTGGGCGTCGAGCAATACAGGCCCGTCCGTGATATTTGCATGGATTCCATTGCCGGACTGGTCCTCCACAGTTGTGCCGTTGGCGATTGCGTCAAATGTGTACCAAAGCACCAACTCCTCCTCATGGAGGATGGCGTGGGCGGGAAGGACAAGTGAGGGGAACAGTAACAAGGAGGCTCGGAGGCCTTTTGCATTTTGCATGCAATCCATCATTAACTCGCGTGTGCGTGAGTCAATTTGTAAGTTACGCAAAAAGGGTGCATTTTTGTCGCGGAAAAGATTGCACTGGATGCCATTGGACTTTGGCCTGTAGCCCCTTATGAAAATACTCACAACCCTCCCGTTCCTCCTCGCCACCATTGCGGTTTCCGCCCAAAAACCTGCCCCGACCCGGACGGAAACCTACAAGCATGCCAGCGACACTGACCTCAAACTCTTCATCTTCGAACCGGAAGGGCACAAAACCAGTGACTCCCGCCCCGCCGTGGTCTTCTTCTTCGGCGGCGGTTGGAATGGAGGCACGCCCTCTCAGTTTTACCCCCATTGTGCCCATCTCGCAGAAAAGGGCATAGTGGCGATGGCGGCGGACTACCGGGTTTTTTCACGCCAAAAGACCTCCCCCTTCCAATGTGTGGAGGACGGCAAGTCCGCTGTCCGTTGGATCCGCCAAAACGCCTGCAAACTTGGTATCGACCCAAACCGCGTCTCCGCCGGGGGTGGCTCTGCCGGAGGACACGTCGCCGCGGCAACCGGAAACCTCCCCAAATTCGACGCGGAAGGGGAAGACAAATCCATCCCATCCAAGCCCGACGCCCTCCTCCTCTTCAATCCCGTTTACGATAACGGCCCCGAAGGCTACGGCCACTCCCGCGTCCAGCCCAATTGGCAAGACATTTCCGCCCTGGGCGGCGGCGGCCAGGGCGGCCGCCCGGGCGTCGGTTGTGGTGGAGGCCGGGGCAGTGGCGTGCCCGTGTCCTCGGCCGGAGCGGGCCCG
>JAYPDO010000067.1:16878-21097 GCA_038125285.1 Opitutia bacterium | reverse complement strand
AGTTGAGCGGAGCCTATCGACTTCGTGGAAAAGGTTATGCCTCGCTGAGCACACCCGAAGGAAATTTTTGGGTGTCGGAAGGTAGGTCTGCTGCAGGTTACAAGCTAATCGAATTGGACTTATCCAAATCCCAGCCCTCCGCCCTCATCCAAAAAGGGGATCAGCAAGTATGGGTCGGTCTTCGCTCCGAAATGCCTTTTGCCGTAAACCGCACGATTTCACTCTCAAAACTAGAAAAGCGTGAGGGAGTACAATATGTCAAAGGTGAGACTGAACCTTTTACTGGTACTGCGATTGCCAACTATGACGACAATTCGAAGTGGGAAACCCCCTACAAGGACGGCAAAAGGCATGGCATTCAGGTTGTGTACCGTGATGAATTATTGTGCGAGGAAAGGTCCTACATTGACGGCAAACAGGACGGCATTAGTATTCAATATGAACGCGAGACCGGAAGAAAGATATTTGAAACCGTCTACAAAAACGGGAAAATATCGTTTCGATATGAGTATAATATATGGGGTAACCTTGAACAAAAAGAGTTCTACGAAAACGGAAAAAAATCGTTGCGGATGAAATGGGATAGATATGGTAAACTTGTCGATAAAGAGACCTATTAGTGACCAGCACTTCAATTTTAAAAAGCAAAGAAAGATTAATCGAAGTCCACAGTAACTCCCTATGTGGAATGCCAAATAAATGGCACGCAGATGTTGTGCTTTGAGGACGGATCGAAGAAGGAGGAATTCGTATTCGAAAATGGATAGCGATCTACTTCAGAAATTGGGGTATGCAATTAATGCGTAAACTCCAACGGGATCTATGGGACACTAGTCCTAGAATACGAAGCGATATGTAGTTATAGAAATTGTGAGAAAGAAGATCACGCTTTTATCTATGGTCGTCTCGTTCTTTGGGGCGACGAAAATCGGGCTTGCCGATCCAGCGCCGGACTTGTCCCTTGTTCCTGTTCGGGTTGCCGCTTACAACGTAGAATTCAGCAAAAGCGCGACTCCTGAACAGATCGGCGAGATGTTCAAACCCTATGAGTTGGATATCATCGGATTCAACGAAGCGCCCGATGGTGACTGGACCGCCAGGGTGGGCAAAGTTTTGGGAATGGACCACAGCTTCGTTGGCAAGGTTTCTTCGGCAAATCACAAGGACAAATACAAAACCATCCTCAGCCGCACACCCTTAGCTGGCACTGAAGAACACACGCTCACTGGCCGTGGTTGGAACCCCGCTTCGGTTGTCAGGGCTGTGACGGAGATTGATGGTGTTTCAATCGCGCTGTACTCGCTGCATATTAGCAGATCCGGGGCTACGGATGGTCACGCCTACAGCCTTGCGACCGATGTACTCCCGAAAGAGAAGACCGGGAGGGTTATCGTCCTCGGGGATTTCAACAACAACATCGTTGATGCAGCGATGAAAACGGTCGAAGGTGCGGGATATCGGTCAACATGGGATGACCTGAAAATGGATGTCTCCAAGGAGTTTACCTATAACGCCCTGAACCCGGCTAAGAATCTTGGGGTTATCGATCACATCCTGTTCAACACCTCCGCCGGAGCGAAGGTATCGGACGGTGGCATCATCGAACTCGAAACGCCTTTGTCTGACCACAAACCCGTATGGGCTGAGATCGTTTTCCCCCGTATGTTGGAGACCCGTGTGAGGGTGATGTCCTACAACATCCATCGGGGCGGGACAGTACTTGGCCGCCATCCCTTATCCCAAACCGCCAAGGTGATCCAGGAGGCAATGGCTGATATTGTCGGTGTCCAGGAAACGCGTTCACCCAAAGGTCTGAATGGGGAGAAGTTGGCCCAGTTGCTAGGTTGGAACTACTCCGTGCAACCGAGGAACCGGGTCATCTTGACGCGCTATGAGATTACCGGGGAGAAGGGAGAGGGTATCCAAGTCAAGCTGCCTTCGGGCCAGGAAGCCCACGTCTTCAACCTGCACCTGCCCTCCAACCCTTACCAACCCTACCAACTCTTGGGCATCCGCCCAAAGTGGCACAAGCACTGGGATACCCCTTTCATTAAGACCGAAGCCGAGGCGATTGCCGCTGCAAAGAAGGCACGAGGCACGGAAATCACGACCCTTCTGAAGCAGATCCATTCCCTTCCCAATAATGGGGCTCCTGTTTTTGTGGTCGGCGATTTCAACGAACCTTCCCACCTGGACTGGACCGAACGAGCCCCCAAGTCAGGTCGCCATCCCATCAAAGTGGCGTACCCCACATCTCAGGAGATGGCCAAAGCAGGCTTTGCCGATGCCTGGCGCACGGTCTATCCCGACGAGATGAAAACGCCGGGTTACACCTGGACGCCCATCATGAAGGCCGATGATCCCAATACCCACCATGATCGCATCGATTTTGTGTATTTCAGGGGAATAGGCATTGAGGTATCCGATGTGAAGATTGTCGGTGAAAACAAAGAGAACGCGGACATTGTCGTTTCCCCTTATCCCTCCGACCACCGTGCCGTAGTTGCGACGTTCTTGCTACCTAATCCATAGGATCCAGTATTTTAAACCCTTCAGGGTCAGCCTTGGAAGGCTAACCAACTTAGAAATGGACGCACAATGCGTAGGACGGCCTTGGAGGGTTGTCCAATTTTGTGACCACCTACGGTTCCCATGGAATATCCCTTTGTATTTATCCTCAAATGTTTTCCAAATTACCTTGATGAACCTACACCTCCTGTTTTTGCCTGCCTTTTTCCTCGCAATTTCCACCCATCTTGGGGCAGAAGGGACTGAATTTAAATCCGAGTTGTTCCAGTCCGGGACGCTAGTCTACTCCGACGATTTTGACGGGGAGCTGAACGGCCAGTACTGGGGCGCTCCCAATGGCAAGAAAATCGAAGACGGAAAGCTCGTCATCGGCCCCTTGTTCACCAACAAGGAAGAAGCGATGAAGAAGCTCAAGCGCGACCATCACCTTGGTTTGGAGCCGGTTGGACACCTCAACAAAATCCCGGAAAAGTTTGTTTGCAACCTGCGATTCAAGGTTGAGAAGAAGGAACTCACCCCCGGCCGTCCAAGTTTTCAAATTGGCCACCACATGATCATCCTCGGTTACCTCAAAGGCGGCGGCCACTCGATCAAGCTGCCGGACGGCCCCGTCTTCACCGAGCCCGAATCGGGCATGAAGCTGAATGAGTGGGTTGACCTGGTCATCGAATACCAGCTCGGAACTGTCCGGTTTAGCGTCAACGGCTACAGCAAGACTTACAAGCACGACAAGGTCACCATCATCAACCCCAAGGACAAACTCGGCCCCAGGTTCAGCTTCAAGGGCGGGGAGGGGAGCCGGATCGTGTTCGACTCTGTTCGGTTGTGGGAATGTGCAAATTGAACCACCAAACTTTCCTAACAATATCATGGATACCTCAATAAACCGACGACACATCCTCCGTGGGGCAGGGGCGCTCATTGCCTTGCCCGCACTTGAATCCATTGGCTTCCAACGGTTCGCTTCGGCTGCGGCCACGAAACGGGCCAAGCCTTCCAAACGCTCGGTCTTCCTCGGGTGCGGTTTCGGGGTGACGAGGGAGACTTGGTATCCTGACAAGGATGACACGGGGACGCATTACCAACTCCCCCAAGGCCTTGCGCCATTGGCACGCCACAAGGCCGACCTTACCATCGTCCAAGGTTGTGCAAACCAGTACAGCAATGAAGCCCACTGGGGCAGCACTTTCTGGCTGACCGGCGCGAACCGCTATTCCGTACCCGGCCAGAGCATGGCCAACAGCATTTCTGCCGACCAAGTTGCTGCCCAACAACTCGGCCAGGACACCCGCTTTGCCTCCATCCAGCTCAACAGTTCGGACGGCAGTGCCTCCGGCCATGGCCCCGGACTTTCCCTCGCTTGGAACCAACACGGGAAGCCGGTCGCCGGGTTTGATGATCCGCTACAAGTTTTCCATAAACTTTTTTCCGCCGAGGACATGCCGTTGGCTCAACGCCAAGCCGCCATCGCCGAAAAGCGCAGTGTGCTGGATGCCGTATTGTCCGAGGCCAAACGTGTGCTAATTGGCCTGACTAAGACGGACACCGACAAGTTGGACGAATACTTCCAAGGTATCCGCGACATCGAGACCCGCCTCGGCAAGGACGAAGCTTGGCTGGATGTCCCCAAGGCGAAGGCACCTATCGGCGAACCGGAACCGGGTCTGAAAGGGAAGGGCGAGATTGAGAT
>JAYPDO010000067.1:8188-16868 GCA_038125285.1 Opitutia bacterium | reverse complement strand
CAACAGCGAGGACGCCGAGGTCGTCGAGGACCTCATCGTCGCCGCCTTCCAAACGGACAGTACTCGTGTCATGACCTACCGGCTTCCTGGGCAGTCGCTCTTGCAGAGCATGGATGTTAGCTTGAGCGCCCACAATGTCAGCCATTACTCCCCAGGTGAGCGCATGGAAGCCTCCCAAGCGCGTGACCAAGCCCACAGCACCTTGCTGGCCGGCCTCATCGACAAGCTCAAGGCTACCAAGGAAGCCGACGGCTCCAGCTTGTTCGACCACACCGCCCTCGCCTTTGGTTCCAATATCAGCTCCATCCACTACCTCGACAATTGCCCAACCCTCCTCACCGGCGGCGGTGCCAACCTCAAACTCGGCCAACACCTCGTCCTCCCGAAGGACACGCCCTTATCCAACGTCTGGCTCACAATGCTGCAGGGCATGGGCATCCAGGCCGAGCGGCATGGCGACAGCAGTGGCGTGGTGAAGGAAATACAGGGTTAGGATGAGTCCCATACGGCCTATGAGACCTATAAATCTCCTTCCCGCCTTCCTACTAGCCGGCGGCTACTCTACCTCAGCCGTCACACCTGAAGCCCGGCTTGAGGAAAAGCATTTTGCCCTCCTGGAAACCTACTGTCTCGACTGCCATGATGGGGATACGCAGAAGGGGAAGGTCGACCTTGAAGCCCTGCCGTTCCATATCACGACCATCGGTCAGGCGGAGCTTTGGCAGAAGGTGCTCAATGCAATGAATTCCGGGGAGATGCCGCCGCATGACAAGAAGCAACCGGAGAACTCCGCCAAGGCCGATTTCCTGGATGACCTGGCCAACACCCAGGTCATTGCCCGGGAAGCCCTTTCCGATACGGGCGGCAAGATCACCATGCGACGTCTAAACCGCCGGGAGTACCAGAACACCATCGGCTACCTGACTGGCGTGACCCTCGACGCATCCTCCCTTCCCAGCGATGGAGGTGGCGGCACTTTCGACACGGTGGGAGCCTCGCAGTTCATTTCCAGCGACCAGTTTGAGCAGTACCTTAAACTCGGCCGGACGGCAATTGACGAATGGTTCGAACGGCGGGCAGCTGCTGGATATAAACCGAAAGTCTTCCGGGTCGAGCCGGAGAACACCGTCAATGTGCAAAGCCGCAAGAACATGGAGACCCAAGAGGAGACTTACGGTCGCTACTTGCTTTGGAAAGCCGGGGTCGACAAGGCCGCCAAGCTGCCAGAAAACGCCGGAGTCCTCGCCCAGATCCAGAAGAAGTACAAACTGAAGGAACTTACCGATAACGTCCGGCTCTACCAGAACGCGAACTTGCTCAGCAGGGTGCCGGATGCGAAGGAGTTCGGCTTCCGGGACGCCAACCAGGCATCCTTTTCCTACCAAGGCGGCTACAACCGGACCTACGCCTACATGAAGCACTACCTGGAACTTCCACATAGTGACCGGGGTACCTACCTGAAACTGGTCTGGGCCATTCAACGCATCGACGTTCTTCCCAAGCCCATGGATGTTCCCCCGGGTACCTACAAGATTCGCATCCGGGCAGGCACTGTGGAAGGTTCGGATCCATCCCGCCAATTCATCGAGATCGGCCACCCCCAGCGTGTTAACCAAGTGCCCGCCGGCTTCTCCAGCTTGCCGATTGCCAGCCTCCAGGTCACCGGGACAGTGGATAATACGGAGGTCATTGAGACTACTGTGGAAATCGGGGCGGAAACTCCCCGCGAATTCGGTATCCAGGAGCGTCAGCCCAAGGACAAGAAAAGCCTGCGTGATGCCTACAACCGGTACAAAAGGGAAAACGGCTACGGCACGCCTCCAGCGATCTGGGTGGACTGGATCGAGCTGGAAGGGCCGTTGGCGGCATCATCCGGCGGGGACGACAATTCGGATTGGTGGGTCTCCGCTGAATCCGTCCCCGACGAATCCGCACGTGCCAGGCTAATTTTCCAAAACTTCGCCACCAATGCCTTCCGGGATGCCCAGCCCGGGAGCGACTTCCTGGATCGCCTAGTTGCCATCTTCAAAGCCCGCCGGGAGGCCGGGGATGCATTTAATGTCGCGGTCAGGACTCCCCTTAGCGTGATCCTTGCCTCGCCCGGATTCCTTTACCTTAGTGAACCCGGCGACGAAAAGGAACGGCGAACCCTCACCGACCGGGAACTTGCCGTCCGCCTGGCCTACTTCCTGTGGAGCGCCCCTCCTGACCAGGAACTCCTCAGTCTGGCAAAGAAAGGGGAACTCCACAAGCCCGCTGTCCTCCGCCAGCAAACCGGCCGCCTCCTCGCTGATTCCCGTTCCGATGAATTCGTCTCCGGCTTTGTCCACCAATGGCTGGATATGGAACGGCTCGATTTCTTCCAGTTCGACGTGCAGTTGCATAGGGAGTTCGACGAAAGCACCCGTTCGGCCTCCCGCCAGGAAGTGTACCAATCCTTCACGCACCTCCTTCGCGACGCAAAAGGCGGGCGTCTTGGCAAGTTCCTCAAGGCCGACTACGTCTTCATCAACGGCCTGCTGGCCAACTACTACGGCATCGACGGCGTTACTGGCGACCAATTCCGTAAAGTGGTAGTCCCGGCCGGTTCTCCCCGAGGCGGGCTCCTGGGCATGGCTGCCATTCACGCCATGGGTAGCGACGGCGTCAACAGCAGTCCGGTTGAGCGGGGTGCCTGGATTATGCGCTATCTCCTCAACACACCCCCGCCCCCCGCACCGGCCAATGTCCCCCAACTCTCCCGCCTCGCCGACAAGCCGATCACCGCCCGAGAGCGCCTCCTTGCTCACCAGGAGGAAGCCCAGTGCGCCAGCTGCCATCGCAAGATCGACCCTATCGGCTTCGGCCTGGAAAACTTTGACGCCGCCAGCAAATGGCGCACCACCGAACACCACCTTACCAAAAGCCGCAACGGCAAGAACTGGACCAAAGGAAAGTCTTGGGAAATCGACGCCTCCGGAGGCATTTTCAACGGCCCGAAGTTTGACGGCTACTTCGGGCTCCGCGACCTGGTTGCCGCCCGGGAGGAAGACTTCGCACAAGGCTTCACCGAACACCTCATCGGCTACGCACTCGGCCGCCCCTTCGGCTTTGCCGACTCGAAACTCGCCAACCACATCGTTGCAGGGGCCAAGGCCAAGGACTTCGCTGTCAGCGAGTTCATCCATACCCTCGTGCAAAGCGAACCCTTCCGGAGGAAGTGAAACTTAGTGTTACAAACGGAGCGGTGAACTTTGGTCGCCGTAGTGGGACATGGAAAAGTTGTTTATCCCTATCGCCCTGATTGCCATCCTGTATGACGGCGACCGAAGTTCTCCGCTCCGTTTTTCGGAAAAACTTTGCCCATTTCGGGGCTTGGGAGGTATATACCCCATACGCTTCCAGCCCATTCAAATCCGCAACCTTCCATGCTCAAGATTTTCGCACCTCGCTCCCATTCGGCTTTTTCTGACAGCATAAACCGCCGCAACTTCCTGAAAATCGGGGGTCTTGGGGCGGCAGGATTGTCCCTTCCCCAGCTTTTGGCTGCGGAGGCTGCGGTGGGCACAGGGAGTTCGCACAAATCGGTCATCCTGATTTATCTCGTCGGTGGGCCTCCCCACCAGGACATGTTCGACTTAAAACCGGACGCCCCTTCCGAGATTGCGGGCCCGATGCGGCCGACCAAGACCAACGTGCCCGGCATCGAGATTTGCGACCTTTTCCCGCAGATGGCAAAGCGGATGGACAAGTTCGCCGTCATCCGCTCCCTGGTCGGGGCTCAGGCCGGCCATGACGCTTTCCAGTGCTACACCGGGCGCATGCCCAAGGACCGCAAAGCTCCCCGCGGGGGATGGGCGCCTTTCGGGAGTGTGGTCAGCCAACTCCAGGGTCCTGCGGCCAAAGGGGTACCGCCGTTTGTCAGCATGTGCTACGAATGTACCCACGGACCCTACAACGAACCGGGTCCCGGGATGTTGGGCGTCGCGAAGTCTTCGTTTCGTCCGGTCGGTCCATCGACCATGGCGGACATGAGCCTTAATGGCATCACGCTAGGCCAACTCCAGGATCGGGGGCAGTTGCTGGGTAGCATCGATAGCTTCCGGCGGGACACGGACAAGAGCGGGATGATGGAGGGGTTGGACGAGTTTTCCAAACAGGCGATGGGCATCCTGACTTCTTCCAAGCTGGGCGAGGCGCTGGATCTCTCGAAAGAGGATCCCAAGGTCGTCGAACGCTATGGGGTGGGGGATACGGTCAAGCGCATCGATGGCAATGGTGCCCCACGGGTGCCGCAAAGCTTCCTGGCCGCGCGACGGTTGGTCGAGGCAGGTGCGCGCGTTGTCACGGTCAATTATTCGAAGTGGGACTGGCATGGTGGCCCGAACAACGACATCTTCAAACGGGAGCGGGAGGATTTCCCCATCTTTGACCAGGCGATCACGGCACTTGTGGACGATCTACATGACCGCGGGCTCGACAAGGACACTACCGTGCTCGTCTGGGGCGAATTCGGCCGGACACCGCGCATCAGCGATAGGACAGGCCGGGACCACTGGCCCAATGTCGCGATGGCGCTCCTGGCCGGAGGCGGCATGAACATGGGCCAAGTGATCGGGGCGACCGACAAGCATGGCGGCGAAGCCGTCGAACGGCCTGTGACCTTCCCCGAAGTGTTCGCCACCCTCTATCACAACCTTGGAATCAATGCTGACTCGACCATGGTAATGGACATCGAAAACCGTCCCCAGCCGGTCGTCGAAGGCAATGCCAAGCCGATCCGCGAGTTGGTCGGTTGACCGTAGGAGAGGCGGTTTGTCACCCCCGAATTTGGGTCGCCGTTATTGCCAACACGGTGAAATCCGACCACATCGAACTCCCTTACTAAGTGACCCATGACGACATCAACCCGACGGGAATCGTGCCAATCGGGTCGATCATGGATCTCAATCCCCCCCAGGGCCGGGGCGTGTAGAATATAGGTCATATACGTCCTATGTGACCTACATGCCGTTTAGCATTTCCGCCGCTATCAAATCTCCCCCTTCATCGCGAAAATTCTTGCCCATAATTGTCCCAAATATAAAACAAGTTCTATTTGTAGAACGATTATGCCGGCCAAGCAACCCATCACTGAAGAACTGGAATCCCCCGGCTCCGTACCGGCCTTGGATCGCTCATTGGACATCCTTGAGATGTTGGCTACTGCTCCGGAAGGTTTGATCCTTTCTGAATTGAGCAAGCGGTTGGGGATACCGAAGAACGCGGTTTTCCGCATTACCCAAACACTTCTGGCAAGGGGGTATTTGTCCCGGGATCCGGATACGATGGCCTTCCGCCTGACCGGGCAAATGCTGAAACTTGCGCCGCCCAGGGTTGGGGGGGCGAGTCTTCCTGAATTGGCCAACAATGCCATGAAAGCCCTGCGGGACAACACTCGGGAGACAGTCCAACTCGGGGTCTTGAGCGGTTTGGAAGGGGTCATCATCGACCAGGTGGAGGGACTGGAGCCCTTGAGGATTGTTGTCGACCTGGGGTTGCGCTTTTCCCTGCACAACAATGCCCCCGGAAAGTTGTTACTGGCATACCTGCCTGAAGGGCAGCGAGAGTCCGTTTTGTCCCAGGTCAAATTGACGCCAAACACCCCCCGGACGATCACTTCCAAGGCTGCCCTGAAGGAGGAGTGTGTCCGGATTGTGGAGGCTGGATACTCCACTGACTTCGCTGAGGCCGACGAAGGCATCCATTGTTTGGCCGCCCCGATATTCGAGCCCGGAGGGCAACTGGTGTTGGGAGCCCTCTGGATCTCCGGCCCGGCCAAGCGCCTGCCGAAAAGCCGTTTCAAGGACTTGGGAAACCAAGTCCGTGCGGCAGGCGACCAAGTCTCCTTGCTGATCGAAAGGATGGGCTGAAGGCCAAACTCACCCTTCCCCCAGCGCAACTCCCAACGATGCCCCAATCCCTCACTTATGATGAAAAGCTCGTTCCCCGTAGTCTTCCTGTCATTGCCTGCTTTCGCGATGGGAACACAAGCCATCCAACTCTTTGAAACCTATTGCCTGGATTGCCATGATTCCGATACGCAGAAGGGCAACCTTGACTTGGAAAGTATGCTGGGCAAGGCGGGTTTCGATGGCACCTTGGTCTTCGAGAACTTGATCACCGGCAAGATGCCTCCGGCTGAAAAGAGGCAACCGGCCGCATCGGAGCGACGTGCTTTGTTGGAATGGTTGGCTGCCCGGCAAGGTGATCCTGCCCAACCTTCCTACCGGCGCCTCAACCGTCACGAGTTCGTCCATTCCATCAATGACTTGCTCGGGATCGAACTCGACCTCGCTGACTAGATTCCCGAAGACCGGGGGGCCTACTATTTCGATACCGACCGCCGGATCCAGTTGGGGCAGGAGATGCTCACGAAGTATTTCTCCGTGGCCGACCGGATGTTGGGCTTTGCATTCCCGGAGGAAGGTTTCCCCCCGGAGCAAGTATGGGTGACCAATAAGCTGATGGACAGTCACAAGACCTACAACATCTACCACCGCCCCTACGAAGAGGGAACCCTCTTCTCCTGGACACGTGCCAACAACGGCAACAGCTATTCCTTCTTCTGGGACAACTTCGAACCGCCGGCCCCAGGTTGGTATGACCTCACTTTCGAGGCCGCCAAGGTCGGGGATTTTGCGGAGGACATCAGTATCCAGGTGCATGCAGGGAAATACTACTACGCCGACGACCGTCCCCAGCCCCAGCGGCTGCTTGATGTCATCTCCGTAGGGAGCCGGGAACTGAAACCCTACACCGTCCGGGCCTTCCTCCGGCCAGGGGAGAGCGTCTCCACCCATTCCTTTTCCCAACATAACTTCCGGAACCGGAACCCCAAGACCGGTGCCTATATCAAGCAGTTGACAGCGCGCGGCCCGCTCCTTGCCCAATGGCCCCCGGAAGCTTACCAAAAGGTCTTTGCCGGGCTCCCCATTACGGCTCCCGGTAGGCCGAAGTTCGTAAACTCCGGTTACCAGTCCAACCTCCAGAAAATCGGGGGCAAGGTCACCGTGAGCAGTTTCCAGGTGGGGATGGAAAAGGAGAAGATGCAAGACGGCTCCAACCTCACGTTCTGGCACACCCGCTTCAAGCCAGGCCTGGCCAAGCCCCCGCACTATGTGATTTTCGAGAATCCCGGACGGAAGGAAATCCAAGGCCTATCCTACTCAACTTGGATAGGTGGGAATGGCAATGGCCTTGTCCATTCCTACGCCATCCACTTCTCCGATGACGGCCAGGAATGGGGCAACCCCATCATGGATGGCGGCCTTGACATCCGTTTGTCCAACACACAGCCCATCATTTTTTCCAAACCCACGACTGCACCCTACATCAAATTCCTTGTCACCGGTTCCAAATCCCTCGACGGCCGCTTCTTCGCCTCCATCGGGAAGCTGGATGTCCTTGTGGAACTGGAGCCCGGGTTAGAAAAGTTGGTCGTCAAGGCTGCCACCGATTGCCCTGATGATTTGAAATCCGTCATCCGGAGGTTTGCCCAAAAAGCCTTTTCCTCCGGGATGGAGAATGTCGAGTTGGAGCCTTACTTCTCGGTCAGCCTGGAAAACCTCCGACAACATGGGGACTTTATCCGGGCGGCCAAGGCCGGGTTGAAAGCTATCCTTTGCTCACCCCGTTTCCTCATGGCTCCCGGGGAACATGCAAACCCTTCCTACGCCAAGGCCGCCGCACTGTCCAAAGCCCTCTGGCTCTCCGTCCCGGACGGGGAACTCCTAAGCCTTGCCAAAACCGGCACACTCTCTGGCCAAACCCTCCAATCCCAAATCGACCGGATGCTCCAGGACGACCGGAGCCGCAGGTTCGTGAACTCCTTTTGCAACCAATGGCTGAACCTCCGGTCCTGGAACAAAGTCACGCCCTCCCTCAAGCTCTACCCGCTCTACGACGACCTCCTCAACCACTACCTCCCCCTCGAAACCAAAGCCTACTTCCGCCACCTCCTCATAGAAAACCAACCGGCCACCCATCTTATCGATTCCAACTACTCCTTCCTCAACCAACGCCTTGCCCGGCATTACGGAATCGCCGGCCTCCCCGGGCAGGAACTCCGCAAAGTTTCCTTCCCCAAAGACATTCCTCGGGGCGGCATCCTCACAATGGGCAGTGTCCTCAAGGTCACGACGGACGGGTTCGCCACTTCGCCCATCCTCCGCGGAGCCTGGATTTCCAAGAACATCGTCGGCATCCCGATTTCCCCGCCCCCGGATAGTGTCCCTGTCCTTGAGCCCGACCACTCCGAGGCCGCCACACTCAAGGAGCAAATCGAGCAACACACCACCAACAAAGCCTGCTACGCCTGCCACAAGGACATCGACCCCTACGGCTTCGCCCTGGAAAACTTCGACGCCTCCGGCCAATGGCGGGAAAAGTACCGGGTTTCCACACCGCACCGCGGCACCTTCCAATACCGTCCCGAAGGCTACTCCCGCGAGGCTGGCGCGGTGGATGCCTCCGGCGAAATAGGCGGTGGAAACTTCCAGGACATCCACGGACTCAAACAAATCCTCCTCTCCGGCCACCGCAAACTGGCCTACAACTTCGCCAAGAAATTCTTCGAATACACCAATGGTTATTCACCCACCCTCAATCAGCGGTTTGCCCTTTACGACATGACCGGGGAAGACCCAAACGACAACCGTAT
>JAYPDO010000067.1:2436-8178 GCA_038125285.1 Opitutia bacterium | reverse complement strand
GGGCAGCCTTGCCCCTTGCACTGCAATCGCTGGACTTGCGGGCAGCTTCCAAGCCGGAGCCGAAGGAACCGCCCAGGCGCATCGTCTTCATCTGCAACTCGCTCGGTTTTTTCGAGCCCTACTTCTTCCCAAAAACCCGGGGTGATTTGGCGAGTTCCCAATACCTCAAGGACATGGGCGTCCAGGAGAAGATGACCGTCTTCCAAAACCTCTTCCATCCGGGCATGGACACGAGCAACCACGACTCCGAAAAGTCCTTCCTCACAGGAGTCCCCAGCCCGGAAGCCCCGAACTTTACCAACTCCATTTCCCTCGACCAGATCCTTGCCCGGAACATGGGCGGGGACACCCGTTTTCCCTTCCTTTCCTTAAGCATCTACGACCGGGGTTGGGGATGTTCATGGGACAGCAGGGGAGTAGCCATCCCGCCGATGGACGACGAACAAAAAATCTTCCAAAAGCTCTTCGGCGAAGAAGACCTGGCCGCCAAACGCCGCCAAATCCAGGGCGACCAGCATGTTGTCCAATGCCTCCACCGCGACATGGAACAACTCAGGAAACGCGGGGGCAACGCCTCCAAAATCGAGTCCTACCGCGCCATTGTCACCAAGTTGGAAAATCAGCTCCAGCACGAGGAGTTCTGGCTCAAGGCAAAGAAGCCCGAGGTTCCCAACTCCCTCAGCCATGATGCGGAATTCCCCTTCTCCACAAAGGTCAAGAACCTCCTCGAACTTGCAAAGCTCGCCCTCCGCACTGACTCCACCCGTATCCTCACCATCTCGCTCGATTGGGTGTACGGGGCTATCAAAGTACCCGGTGCGACCGGGGGTTGGCATACCCTTTCCCACCACGGCGGCAAGAAAGACGCATTGGAAAAACTAAGCCGCATCGAGGCCGACCTCCTCAAGCACCTCAACCAATTCCTCTCCGACCTTGACAATATCCCAGAAGTCAACGGCACCCTCCTCGACCACACCACTGTCCTCATCGGGAGCAATTTCGGCGACGCCTCCAACCACACCTGCAACAACCTTCCGACCATCATCGCCGGAGGCGGCTACAATCACCAAGCCCACACTCTCCTCGAGAAGCCCACCCCGCTCTGTAACCTCTTCCTCGAACTCCTTCACAAGCATGGCATCGACGCCAGCCACTTCGGAAGCAGCGAGAAGAATATAGGGTTGTTGGGTTGACCCATAGGAGCCTCGGTTTGCAACCGCCGCATTTAGGGGCGCTATCAACCACCCCTACTGAAGATTCCGGAGTCATCCAGAGATTCTTATAAAATTCGATTAAATGGAATCCCCCTGAATTGCCATAAGGGCAAAACAGGGTCGCCCTCCCTCTTACCCCACAAAGAACATCCCGGCCATCGACGCGCTCAGGAAGGACGCCAGTAGCCCCGCCACCAAAGCCTTTGGCACGATCCTCGCCACTTCCGCCCTCCGGGTCGGGGCGAGCTTGCCCAATGCGCCGAGGTTGATCGCCATCGAACCGAGGTTGGCAAAGCCGCACAGCGCGAAACTGATGATGAGGTTCGTCTTCGGGGAAAGCTGCCCCATCTCCCCGACAAAGGCGGCGTAGGCCACAAATTCGTTCAGCACCAGCTTCTGGCCGATGAAGTTACCCCCGGCCCGGGCTTCCTCCCAGGGGATCCCAATTAACCAGGCGACAGGGGAGAACACCTGCCCCAACACTTCCTGCAAAGTGGTGCCCCCACAATACCCTGAAACCGCCATCGCCATCATCGCGCAACCGATCGCAAGCAAAGGGAGGGCGTTTTGCTGGTGTTGCTTTTTCCAATGGTAACCCCCTAGGGCTATGGCCATGATCCCGAATACCAACACCATGGAAATTTTCCCTCGGGATTGCCCGGCCAAAGCCCCCAGCAAAATATTCGCCAGGGCGATCAGGGAGACAAAGGCCAGGATCATAGCGCCGATGTTCAATGCCAAGCCCAAGCCGTCCGCCGCACCTTTGGCTGCCGCATCGATGATGTTGGCCGTGTCGTCCTTTCCCATGCCGGGGGCTTCCCTTTCGCGGTTCCCTTCCGTTTCCCCGTCCTCCGGGAACATCAATTTTGCCATGGCCAACCCCGCCGGTGCCGCCATGAAGCTCGCGGCAAGCAAGTATTCCAAAGGGACTCCCATTGCGGCATACCCGCCCAACGTCGTTCCGGCCACGGAAGCCAAGCCGCCCGTCATCACTGCGAACAATCCGGATGTGGACATGGTGGCCAGGTACGGGCGGATGACCAGCGGTGCCTCCGACTGGCCAACAAAGATGTTTGCCGCCGCCGCCATGGACTCCGCCTTGGTCGTGCCCAGCACTTTTTGCAAACCCCCGCCGATCCAGCGAATCATCGCCTGCATGACCCCAAGGTAATAAAGCACTGAAATCAACGACGCGAAGAAGATGACCAATGGCAATACCCGGAACGCGAAGACAAAGGCGAAATGGTTCCCGAACGCCCCGCCCATTGCCGCACTGTCCGCTAATGCACCGAAGACAAAGCCGATCCCCTCGTCCGCCGCGCTGTACACCTTTTGGACGAGCTTCGTCAGCCATAACAAGCCCTCGCGCCCGACTTCCCACCTCAACACTATGAAAGCCAGACAAAACTGGATGGCTAAGCCGCCCAATACCGGCCGCCACCGGATCCCCGCACGGTTGTGGGACAACCAATACGCTACCAGCAGGACGAATCCGATACCAAGGATCCCTCGTGCCGTATGCATAGGAACCCTGTTATCTTTTCAACCCCACCCGCGGCCGGAACAAGATTGCAAGAAGCGCCAGCCCCCCGAGGATGGCCAGGATGGCAGACCACAAAACTATGCAGGTCACGATGACAGCCACCCCGATCCCGACCACCAACAATGACAAGATCCACTGCCCAACCCCCTTTTTCCCGTCCAGCATCACGACCCGTGTACCATTCATGGTCACACTGGTAAACGCTTTCCGCCCTTCTTCCGGTCGCGGGCGGCTTTCCTGGATTTCATCCTCCACCACTTCGACATCTATGTAATCGTCGGCCATTTATTCGAGGTTGGCGTCAAGGTTGGTTTTGTCAATGTCGGTGCAATCCGGGGGGAGGGAGCGAAACAGGCATTCCTGCCTGTCCATCATCTAGGTTCATCACCCCTCCTCCAATGGTGCCGAAAGCTACCTGCGGCGACCAAAGTTAGCTGCTCCATTAGATACTCCCAGATGTAGTTCGGCACTTGAAAGCGGGGGACGTAGCTGATCTCTTCGCCTGCCTGCAAATGAAATTTCAATACCCAGCGTTCCTTCTTGCCCTCGTTGCCCTTGCCTCGCTTACCGCAAAACCTGTCATCCTTGAGGTCTCTGCCGACAAGGAACAGCAGGGGAACCCCGCTTCCAATGCCTTTGACATTGATCCCAAGACCCGCTGGTCCTCCCAAGGAAAGGGGACTTGGATCCAGGCCAGGCTTTCGGAACCAGTGGAAGCCAAGAAGGTCGGGATCGGGTTTGACCGTGGGGAACGGGATTATGCCTTCCAAATCCAGACATCCATGGATGGAAAGGCTTGGTCTGCCCCTGCATCTTTTCAAAGCCAAGGAAAGGGGGAGAAAGTGGAGGAATATCCATTATCGGATTCTCCGGTTCGGTTTGTAAGGATTACCCTTTTTGGTAGCAATGTGAATGACTGGGCGAATGTCCATACGGTGAGTATTCCTGGGGTGAAAGGATTTGAGATAAAAAATATCCAGGAAGAAACTGGCGGTTATGTCGTCCAGGAATGGGCCAAGCATCCTGACTTGAACGGCGCCGTCGCTATTTCCCTGGACGACCACTGCCGGGCTTATATCGCACGCGCCACCCGCCGGAAACAGTCCAGCCTCGACCTCCGCCAGCACCAGGACTGGGTCAAGGACGACCTTTCCTTCACCAGCGTCGAGGACCGCCGAGCCTACTACAAATCCAAGTTCAATAACCAGGGTGACCTCAACTGGCTCCAGGACAGGAATGGCGACGGCAAACGCGATTGGCGCGACCTCACTGTCCAGGAAGACCATGTTCGCCAAGTGTCGGACCTTGATGGCGATGGCAAGGCGGAAACCCTCAAGACCGTGGACAGTTACCACACTGAGGTCACGGGGATTGCTGCGGGCGTGTTGGCGGTCGGTAGCTCCGTCTTCGCCTGCGTGGAACCTGATGTCTGGCTTTACCAGGATGCCGACAATGACGGTTTCCCTGAGAAGAAATCCCTTGTTGCGACCGGTTTCTCCCTCCACATCGGCCAAGGTGGCCACAACATGAGCGGCCTCGCCCTCGGGCCGGACGGCAGGGTGTACTGGTCTGTTGCGGACAAAGGGCACAATGTGGTGACCAAGGAGGGCAAGAAGTTCCACATGCCCAACGCAGGCGGCATTTTCCGCTGTGAAATGGACGGGAGCCGAGTCGAAAGGTTCTCCTCCGGCGAGCGCAATGCCCAGGAACTTGCCTTTGATGCCAACGGCAACCTCTTTAGCATGGACAACGATGGCGACTACCCTGGCGAGATGGAGCGCGCTATCTACATCACCGAGGGCAGCATGCACGGCTGGCGTATCAACTGGCAGTGGATCAAGAAGGAGGACTTTGTCAAAATCAGCGGCCTCGCCCCTTACAATCCCTGGATGGAGGAACAACTCTTCCTTCCGGATGACGGCACCCGCGCCGCTTACCTCACCCCCGCCCTCGGCAATTTCGGCCCCGGCCCCTGCGGGTTTGCCGCCAACCCCGGCACGGCCATGTCCCCGGAACTGGAAGGCCGCTTCTTCATGACCAACAACAAAAACGAGGTCCGTGTCTTCCGTTTTGAAGAAAAGGGAGCCTTCTTCCGCTTCCTGGAGGAATCCGCCATCCCGGGCGGGATCAGCAACACCGGCCTCGCCATTGGCCCGGACGGCGCCCTCTACTCGGCAAGCTGGGCCGGGGGCATCTACCGGTTCGACGTCCAACCGGACAAACGCCATCCGTTGAGGGGCGAAACCAAAAAAATACTTGCTTCCCCGACAGATAAGCTGGACACCGGCACCCTTGCGAAGTGGCTCGGTCATCCTGACCAACGAGTCCGGATGAAGGGGCAGTTCGGGCTGGTTGGCCGGGGTCAAGATGGCCTCGACGCCCTGGCCTCGACGTTTAGGGATGGAGGCCACCTGGCCAAGCTCCACGCGGTATGGGGCATCGGGATGGTCGCCCGGTTGCAAGATTCCCAAAAAATCCAGTTGCTCGAACCCGCTTGGGAGGACTCGAATCCCGAAGTTGTCGCCCAGGCTGCCAAGGTCACAGGGGATTTGGGTGCTGACCACCCCCGTTTTACAAATGAACTGGTCCGTTGCCTTTCCCACAAAAGCCCCCGTGTCCAATTCCATGCCGCCATCGCCTTGGGCAACCAACAAGCCGCCGAAGCTGTCCCGGGTCTCCTCGGGCTACTTGCCGGGGGCGGGTCGCAAGACGCATTCCTCCGCCATGCCGCCGTAATGGGGCTGACTGGCACACAAACCTCTGCCGACTTGGCCGCCCTGGCAGGAAATCCTTCCCGTGCCGTCCGGTTGGGTGCCATCGTTGCCCTACGGAGGCAACAATCCCCAGCGATCCGAGCCTTTCTCGATGACAAGGACGAACTCCTCCTCCTGGAAGCCGCCCGCGCAATCCATGACGACCAATCCATCCCAGAAGCCCTCCCTGACCTGGCCAGCCTCCTCGGGGACAACCACCCCGACTACCAAA
>JAYPDO010000067.1:1075-2426 GCA_038125285.1 Opitutia bacterium | reverse complement strand
TCCGCCCTCCAGCTCCTTGTCGATTACCTCATGGCGGGGAAGGGGACTGAAAAGCTCCGCCGCACCGCCCTGGCCTCCGTCCTCTGGTGGGCTGAACCTCCAGTCCTCGATGCCGTCGAAGGCCGTTACCGCAAGCACGCCCCCCGCGACCTTTCCGCAGTGGACAATGCAGTCCGCTCCTTAATGCCGGTAATTGGTAAGGAAGACGCCCTCCTGGAAGTCCTCCTCAACGGCGTCAACCAACTCGGCCACAAGGAGTGGCTCCCCGGCCTTGCAGACCGGTTCGATTCCCTTCCTTCCAGCCTGGCCACCCGCTACCTCGATGCACTGGCCAAAGCCGATGACCCGCGCCTCAAATCCGTTGTCGAGGCCGCCCTTCAATCCAAGTCCGAGAGCGTCCGCCAAACCGCCCTTGGCCACGCCAAGAAAGCCGGGATCCCCGTCCTTGATCTCCTTAGCACAATACTCGACGCGCCCGGTTCCGGTGGGAAAGGCAAAGCTGTCACCCAACTCGCCGCCCTGGACGAACCCGCCGCCAAAGCCCGCTTTCTAGCCCTGGTGGAAGATTACCGCCAAGGCCGACTCGACTCTGCCATCCGCCTCGAAGTTTGGCGAGGCGCCAAGTCGCAAGGCATCGGCCTTCCCCAGGACGATTCCCTCTACGACGGTGGCGGCGACCCCCGAAACGGGGAACAAAAAATAGTCGAATACCAGTGCATCCAATGCCACCAAGTCGGCAAACATAAACCCGCCAAAACGCCCGCAGGTTCAATTGGTCCCGACCTCTCCAAAATCGCCTCCCGCCGGGACCGTGCCTACCTCACCCAATCCATCCTCCGCCCCAACGCGGACATCGCCGAAGGCTACGGCACCGCTATCATCCAACTCGCCACAGGCGGTGAAATCACAGGGGTTCTCAACAAGAAAACCGCCACCACCTGGTACCTCAAACTCCCCGACGGCAAAACCAAAGAAATCGACTCCATCGACATCTCCAGCCACACCCTCATCTCCGTCATGCCCGACCTATCCCAAGCCATCCAACCCACCGACCTCCGAGACATCGTCGCCTACCTCTCCTCTTTGAAGTGAGGTATGGCAAAGAACCATGGATGGACACCGATGGACACGGATTGGGAACCGCAGATTACGCAGATGGGCGCAGATTTCTTCCTAAAGCCCCCAATACCCCCTTCCCCTCCTTCTCTGCGAAGCCTTTGGATTGCCTTATACCAAATCTGAAAAGGTTTGATTGGAATACCAGAAGGTTCTCTTTGTTGGAGTTCACAAAACTTTTTCGATTTGGTGTTAGCCTGCTACCTTGATGGCCGAAAACCGGATTATCGCAGAC
>JAYPDO010000067.1:0-1065 GCA_038125285.1 Opitutia bacterium | reverse complement strand
ATCCCAGACCAGGCAACAATCATGCTTATCCCTTTGAAGAAGACGCCCAGTAAAGGAATTGCAAAAAGAAAACTGTGGACAGTAGTCTGTCATTTTCTGGAAACTATGATTTAAGACTATGAAATTTGAACGAAAGAAGATCCCTGAAGGCATGAAGTTGCCAGTATGTATGGCGGTCGGGGATCCTCCTTTTATCCTCGAACACACTTTTGTGGAACCGTGCGCCTTTGGTCTTGGGGTCATTGAAGGGAACCGAGTCACCCATCATCTTTGCTTGGACGAGATAGTTGCTTGGACGAGATAGAATACATCAAAGGCTTTGTCGCCGCAGAGGCCAACCATACAAATGATAGGAAGGTCCAGAAGCGATTGGATAGGCTTTTCAACTTTTTCCAAGGGTTCCTGGATGCATACGACGACCAATCATAGCTACCACTCGGACTCTTCGTTTTAAAGTCGAAAGAAAGATATTGAATGGCATTTAGTGAGTTTGAGTTAGAGCGGGTCGATCAAGTCATGCAAAAATTCATGGCGAAACGAAGGCCTGCGGTGGAGATCCGGCACGAGCTTGACCTGGGATTTGAAGTAGATGGCCAAAGTGTGGTCATCTTTGAAATCCGGCCCGCATTCCATGGCCCGAAGTTGATTTTAAAGCCTCCCGTGGCAAAGGCGACGTTTGTCAGGAATTCTGATGAGTGGAAGGTGTATTGGATGCGTGCAAATGGGAAATGGGTAGGATATGAACCCTGCCCCTTCGTTGACAGGCTTGAAGACTTTCTCGAGTTGGTGGACGAGGATGGGTATTGTTGTTTTTGGGGATGAGTTTGGGGAGAGGGAACCAACCCCGATATCGTCCCTTCTTTGTCTCTACAGACTCAGGCGTGGAATCACGGATGGAAACATAGTTCTGCTCAGTGGTTGTTCAGTCTGCTTGGATGACTAAGGCCGCTTGTTCCTTGTTCGCTTTGGCATGGGGCTTGAGGGGGAGGATTTTGGACATGACCATGAGCTGGACGAGCCCGAGGACGGCGATGGCGGTGAGGAGGACGCTCCAGGTCTTGAGGG
>JAYPDO010000066.1:0-21494 GCA_038125285.1 Opitutia bacterium | reverse complement strand
CCCGGCGAAAGTGCCCATGCCGACATCTCCCGGGTCAACAACGTCTACATCAACGTCGATGGCCGTGACCTCGGTTCCGTTGTCAAGGATGTCGAGGCACGCCTCGCCGGAGTCCAACTCCCGCCTGGCACCACCGTCTCCCTCCAAGGCCCTGTCGTCGCCATGCGCGAAGGCTCCAAAGAACTCGGCTACGGCCTCCTCATAGCGGCCTTCCTCGTCTTCCTCGTCCTTATGGCGCAATTCAAGTCCTTCCTTGACCCGCTCATCATCATGCTCTCCGTGCCGCTCGCCCTGGCCGGGGTCATCCTCATCCTTTACCTGACCGGCACCACCCTAAACATCCAGTCCCTTCTTGGCGGGCTGCTCCTGATCGGGGTCGTGGTCAACAACAGCATATTGTTACTCGAATTCGCCAACACCCAAATTGCCAATGGTATCCCTCCCTCCGATGCCGCCTTTGCAGCGGCCAAGACCCGCCTCCGACCCATCCTGATGACCTCCCTTACCCTTGTCGCCTCCATGGCACCTTTCGCCATTAACCTCCTTCCAGGCAACGAAGCCATGATCCCGCTGGCTCGAGCGGTTATCGGCGGGATGCTCTTCTCCACCATCCTGACCCTCTTCCTCGTCCCCACCGTTATCGCCCTGGTCAAGAAACCCGTTCACCAACCCGTTTGATCCCCAGCATGAAACGCCTCTTCCCGCTTTTCCTGGCCATTCCCCTCCTGGCCAAGCCCATCGACCTAGCCGAAACCCTCCGCCTTGTCGACGAACGCAACACGCAGCTCGCCATCGCCGTCGAGAAACTTACCCAAGCCGAGATCGCCCAAAAGCAAGCCTGGTACCAATGGCTCCCCACCCTCAGGGCCGGTTTTGGTTATGCGGAGCAAAGCGGGCCTCTCCAATCCGCCGACGGGAGGATCTCTGATGTCGAGCGCGACGCCCGCTCCCAAGGCTTAGGCATCGCCCGCACAGGTTCGGGACTTCCGGCCTATCCTGGGGTCAGCCTGGAAATCAGCCTCGCCAATGCGCTATTCGACCCGAAAATCTCCCGGGAAAACCGCCTGGCCGCAGAAGCCGAAAAGGAGGAGACCCGGTTCCTCCAGACCATGGAAGCCGTCGAGGGGTATTACAACCTCGTCCTGGCCGCCCGCACTGTAGACCTACATCAAAAAGCCTTGGAGGAAGCAACTGCCCTGTCCAAGTCCACCACTGGGTTCTCCAAGGCCGGGGAAGGCCTGGAAGCCGATGCCAACCGCGCCTCCGTGGAGGAAGCCCTCCGCAAGTACCGCTTGGAAACCGCCAATTACCAACAAACCGCGGCATCCCACAAACTGGCGTCCCTCCTCAACCTTCCCGCCGGGGAAGTGCCGCAACCAAGCGCCCATACCCTCGTCCCCCTATTCCTGTTCCAAGATACCCTGGATGCCGAAGAAACTGTAAAACTTGCCCTCCAACACCGTCCAGCCATCCAGGTCCTGGCCGCCCGCAAAGAAGCCAAACTCCTCGAACTCTCCAAATCGAAGCACGGGATCCTCCTCCCCAAGGTCGGTGCAGCCTACAGTTATGGTGAGTTTGGCAGGGAAGAAGACTTCGCTTCGGGCCGCATGCAGGAGCGCGAAGACATCTTCGTCTACCTCTACTGGTCAATTGACAACTTCGGCCTGGGCAACCTCGCTGATTCCAAAACCAAGGCATCCCAAGCCCGAGAACTCGAGCTCTCCCTTGCCCAAGCCGAAAACGACATCGCCCTCAAAATCCGCTCCACCCTCACCAACCTCGAAGTCCTCCGCAACCAACTCACCATCCTCACCGAAGGCCTCAAACACGCACGCGATGGATACCAGCTCAGCAAACAACGCATCTTCCAAAACCAAGGCCTCCCCCTCGAAGCCCTCGACGCCTTCAAATCCCTGGCTGAAATCGATTTGCTCCACGCCCAGACCACCGCCAAGTTCAACACCACCCAACTCTTCCTTCTCGGTGCCACTGGCCAGGAAGTGTCCGTGCAACCCAGGTAAGTTTGAAACAGCGATCAGGAGCCCTCTTCAATTGCCTGTAAAATTCGTTTGATCAGGACGAGATATGCAGGCTTTTCAACCTAGGCTTGGTATATACCTCAGAAGATATCGTCTTCCCCCGGGCCTTCGTCGTAGGCAGGTGGTGGAGGTGGCGGAGGGCCATCCGAGCCTCCGGCCATTTCGATCTTGAAGGGGGCGAGGGAGGTGAACCACCGTCCGTTCCATTCCCGTCCACGGACATTGAAGTTGACGGTCACGACTTGGCCTGGCTGGAAACCATCGGCCATGGTGGTCTTTTCGCCCCCAAGTTCGAAGGGGAAATAGTCGGTGTAATTTCCCTCGTTTTTGAGGACGAAGAGACGGATGGGGAACTGGCTTTGGCCTTTAAACTCGGTTTCCCCGATATGGTGTATGGTTCCTGTGATTTCGAACATGGCCAGGATAATTGCCAAGGTGTCGGTTGCGAAGCAAGGGCAAACCGAAGCGGCGATCTTTGGTCGCTGGAATGAGGTACGATTTTCCGGAATGAAAGGAGGGAGCTTCATCGCACTAGGTCTCTTGATACGGCGACCAAAGTTCGCCGTTCTGGTTACAAGACCGGGATCAGGCCTTGGAAGAAACCGACGGCGATGGTCGCAACGGTCAGGATGACAAGGGTGCAGACGAAGCCGGCGCAGAGGGGCTTTGGATATTTGGCTTCGAGTTCCTTTTGTTTCTCTTCGTCTTCGGGCTTGAGTTTCCAGAAGTAGAAAGTGGCCTCTTGCATCCAACCAAAATAGTAGTAAATGGAGATCGTTACACCGACTACAGCTAGGATTAGCAGGGTGGAGAGGCCTGCTTTGTATGCGGCCATGAAGAGTAGCATCTTCCCGATGAAGCCACCGAGTGGTGGGATCCCGGCCAACGATGCCAAGCCAACAACGAGGATGAAGGAGAGGACAGGTTGCTTTTCCCCGAAGTCGATGTAGGAGCGTAGGTCTTGGTCCGCATCATCTTTTCCTGCATGCCAGGTCATGACACCAAAGACGGCATAGGAGGCTAGGAGGTAGGACACCAAGTAGAAGAAGAGTGCCTTGGTTGCCATTTCGGGTGCGTGGAAAGCCGCTATGACCCCGAGGAGCATGTAGCCGGCGTGGGCGACCCCGGAAAGTCCAAGCATGCGTTTTACATTCCGCTGGCTCAGGGCGGACATGTTCCCGAAGAAGATGGTCAGGATGGCGATTAGGCTGAGGAGGGGGGTGACGAATGCCTGGAATGCGGCGAAGGGGCCGGTCAGCAATTGGAGCATGACCAGGAGCCCGGCTGATTTGGAGGCGACGGAAAGGTAGGCGGTCACGGGTGTCGGCGCGCCTTGGTACACATCCGGGATCCAGATTTGGAAGGGGAGGGCACCGACCTTGAAGAGCAATCCGGCCATTATCATGAGGAAGCCGGCTCGTAGGAGGGTGTCCCCTTGGTTCATGCTGACGAAGCCGCCGATTTTGGAGAAATTCATGGCGTCCAGGCCGTTAGTCCCGGCTCCGACTGCCCCGTAAATCAGGACGGAGCCAAACAGGAGGATGGTGGAACTGAGGGCACCGAGGATCAGGTATTTGAGCCCGGCTTCCAGGGAGAGCGGGCTTTGGCGGGAATAACTGACCAGGATGTAGAAACCGACGGTAGCCGTCTCCAATGCGACGAAAAGGAGGACGAAGTGGTGGCTTTGCACAAGCAGCATGAAGGCCGCCGCGATGATGATGGTAATGTGGTGGAATTCAGACCGTGCCAGGAGCCTGCGTTTCAAATACGTGCAGGCCAGGACAGAGGTCAGAATCGAGCAACCCACGAAGAAGGCGCGCCCGAAGTTCCCGATGGGAGAATTTTCCAGGAGCCCGCCAAAATGGATGCCTGGTTCGCCGCGTCCTCCTTCCATAACCAAGGTGCAGAAGATGAGGAGTTGGCCGATGATGGCTATACTGCCGGAGCGGTTGCGTTCGCCTTTGAGGAAAAGGTCGTACATCAGCAAGGCCAGGGCCAGGACAACCATGGCGATCTCCGGGAGGATTTGGCTCCAGGGGTTGTCGGCGGCGAAGGCTTGGTAGATGGGTTGCATCTTAGGGAAATCAGTGGTGTTCGGGGGCGGCTTGGATGCCTTGGGAAGAGTGGACGGGGGCTACATTCGGGGCGATCAATGTGACATCACCCGGTTTGTGGGAATAGTAGCCGAGAGCCTTGGTGTGGGCGTTGATACCGTCGGAAACCAGCAGAGGCTTCATCCCAATCAGCAGCATGAAGGCGAGCAAAAGGAAGACGGGCACTCGCTCCCAAGTGTCGAGATCCTTGGGGGCATCCTTTTCCCAGTGTTCGGCGAGCCTTTTGGAGGGTTCCCCGAAAAACACCTTGGAAACGGCGCGCAGGCCGTAGATGGCGGAGATCAGGATCCCAGTGGCAGCGAGGGCGACGACCCATCCTGAATGCTGCCATAGGGCATTAAATATGGAAAATTCACCTAGGAAATTGCCGAAGCCGGGAAGGCCGATGGAGGCCATTGTCGCGGCGACAAAACATGCGGCTAGGACGGGGGTTCTTGAGGCAAGTCCACCAAGCTGGGGCATGTCCAGGATGATGGTGCGCTTTTGGACGTAGTTGGAAAGCAGGAAGAGGAGGGCGACGGACATGCCGTGCGCGACCATCAACATCACTGCACCGCCAATCCCTGTGACCGAGAAAGTCGCGACGCCAAGGAAGCAGTAGCCCATGTGCATGACCGAGCCATACCCGACCATTTGCTTGAGGTCGGTTTGGGCCATGACGACGAAGCCGATCAGTACGACGTTGCAGAGGGCGAGGGTGATGAGGCCGCCGGACCAGGCGTCGGCACCCGCTGGCAGTAATGGCGCCGCAACTTGGATTAGGCCGTACATGCCGAATTTTTTCAAAACCCCGGCATGCAGCATGGCATTGGAGGTGGGGGCCGCGCCATAACCCCTGGGTGCCCAAGTGTAGGTGGGGAAAAGGGACACCAGGACACCTAGCCCGAAAAGGAGGAGTCCGTAGATGGTCTTTTGGTCTGCCTTGCCGATCGGATGGGCGGCGAGGTGTTCCTTGAGTTCGATCATGTTCAGCGAGGCTCCGTCCCCTGCTGCAACGTACAAGCCGATGATCCCGAGGAGGGAAATCAATGCGCCGAGGGTCAGATAGATCGTCATCTCGATCGCGGCAACCTGGCGCTCATGGGTTCCCCAGATCCCGATCATTATGAAAGTGGGGATGAGGGCGAGTTCATGGAAAAAGTAGAAATAAAAGATGTCGATACTCGCAAAGATTCCCATCAATCCGCTGTGCATGATGAGCATGAGGAATAGATAGAGCTGGAGGCGTTTGAAATTTGAATGGATGGCAACAATCCCGGCGGCCAGCCCGACAACCCCAGCGAGCAAGTACAGGGGCATCGAGATCCCGTTCAGTCCCATCTGGAAATGGATACCGAATTGCCCCAGGCCGGTGTCCACTGGATTAGACAGGAAGGCGTAACCAGTCTCATCCGGGTGGAAATTCAGGAAGGCATAGACCGAGATGACGAAAGGGAGGAGGAACCCGATCCAGGCAAGATTTTTGACCGTTTCGATGTCGCGGCGGAAGATCAGTGTCCCAAAGGCGCAAAGCAACGGGATCGCAAAGGCAACGGGGAGGACGGTTTCAGGATACATCGGTCAATTCAAAATTCGGGTTCAACTTCCAATCCATCCCAGGGCGACAGCCCCGAAGACCAGTATGCCGAGGGCGATCCAGAAGCTGTAAAGCTGGAGGTTGCCATTGTGGAGCATGCGTGTGCAAAGGCCACCAATGTAGACCAGGCCGGCACTTCCGCGGACAAGTAATGCCTGGACGATCAATTTGTCTAGGACGTCGATCACTAGGGCGATGCGGTCTTGGACTTTGGTGACGTAGAAATTGTAAAGGGGGTCGAAGAAAAGGGCTTTCTTGAGGGCTTTGTAGACCAGGGGGTGGTTTTTCTCCAGGTTGTCTTCCGCTGATCCGGCTCTATAGAAAATATAGCTTCCCCCGAGGCCGATGATCCACGCGGCAGAACCCAGGATGAGGAGCAACTGGTGGGCGTCATCATGTCCTTGGGCGTGGTGGAGGTCGTGGAGGGAATGGTGGAAGGCGTTGAAGAGTTCCTTTATGTAAGGGACGGCTTCTTGCCCACCAACGACGGAAAGTGCGGCCAGCACGACGAGGGGCAACCACATGGTAACCGGGGTTTCCTTGGCGTGGCTGGAGTGGTCGGAGTTCGGCTTGCCCAGGAAGGTGATCCAGTAAAGCCTGCCCATGTAGAAGGAAGTCAGAACGGCGGCGACCATGAGGATGGCGAAGACCGGCAAATTGTGGAGCTTAGCGGCTACCAGGATGGCGTCCTTGCTAAAGAATCCGCTCAGCATGGGGAAACCGGAAATCGCAAGCACCCCGATCCCGAAAGTCCCTGCCGTAATGGGCATTTTCTTGGCCAGTCCGCCCATTTTGAAGATGTCCTGTTCGTGGTGGCAACCGTAGATGACGCTGCCGGAACCGAGGAACATGAGGGCTTTGAAGAAGGCGTGGGTGGTCAGGTGGAAAAGGGCGATCCCCGGGTAGCCAAGGCCGAAGGCTGCCGCCATGTAGCCGAGTTGGGAAAGGGTGGAGTAGGCGAGGATTTTCTTGATGTCCCGCTGGGTAAGGGCGCAAATGCCGGCATACAAGGCCATTGCCGCGCCGAGCCAAGCGATGAGGGAAAGGACGTCCGCATTGATGAGGAATTGCACCCGGATAAGGAAATAAACCCCGGCGGCGACCATGGTGGCCGCGTGGATGAGGGCGGAAACCGGTGTCGGGCCGGCCATGGCGTCGGGAAGCCAGACGTGGAGCGGGAATTGGGCGCTTTTGCCGAGGAAACCGCACATCAGGAGCAGGCCGATGGTGTCGGTCACTTTGTCAGGGTTTACCTTGGCCAGGGCTTCGAGTTCGGTGATGTTGGCGGTGCCCATGGTCCAATAGGTCAGGATGATGCCGAGGACGAATCCCAGGTCGCCGACCCGGTTTACGATGAAGGCTTTCTTACAGGCTTGGGCGGCTTCGTCCGTCTTATGATAATGGGCGATGAGCATGTAGGAGCTGAAACCGACCAGTTCCCAGAAGATGAAGATCATGAAGAGGTTGTCCGCGAAGACGATCCCCAGCATGGAGAACATGAAGATGGAGAGGCCGCCAAAGAAGCGGGCCTTGGCCTCATCGTCGTGCATGTAGCCAAGGCTGAAGATATGGATCCAGAAACCCACGAAGGCGACCACGAAAAGCATGGTGGCGGTATTGGCGTCCCAGAGGAAGCCCATGTTGATGGTCACAGCGCCCAACTCCATCCACCGGTAGCTGACATGGGCGGCTTTCGGGCCGTCGCCGAAGATGAGGTAAAGGGCTAGCCCGCAAAGGAGTCCTGCGGCAGCGACGGAAACCAATGACGCAAGGGTTCCTTTTTGCCGAAGGAACAAGGCGATGAACACCGCCGAGATGAGCGGGACCACCAGGATATGAGCTAATTGGATGTCCGGCATCAGTCTTTCAAAAGGTTCAGGTGGTCGGCCATCACGCTGTTCCGTTGCCTGTAAAGGGTGACGAGGATGGCCAGGCCGACGGCGACTTCGGCGGCCGCCACGGTGATGATGAAGAGCACAAAGAGGCTGCCGTCCAGGTCGTTGTTGTGCCGGGAGAAACCGACCAGGCCGAGGTTGACCGCATTGAGCATGAGTTCCAGGCTCATGAGCATGATGATCGTGTTTCGGCGGAACAATACCCCGAACATGCCGATGCTGAAGAGCAGGCCCGATATTGTGAGGAATTCGTGGATGCCGATACTCATAACACTTCCTCCGGTTCCGCTTCTTCACCCTTGGCTTTGTGGGGTTTGCTTATGACGATGACCCCCACCATGGCGACCAGCAAGAGTATACCGGTGACTTGGAAGGGGAGCATGTATTTGGAAAAGAGGCCGTAGCCGAAGGTCTTGGCTTTGGTACTATAGGGGAGGGAACTGCCGCTTTCCCATTTTTGGGCGTCGGTTACTTGTGCGATGGAGGCAGATTCCTGGACTTCCACCAAATGCTCACCTTCGAACTTGCCTTTGAAAAAGCCCAGCACGATGACGAGCAAGAGACCGAAGGCGATCATCGCGGCCATGGACGGGATTGTCCGGTGGCGGAGATCCTCCCTTTGATCCATGTCCAGGAGCATGATGATGAAAAGGAACAGAACCATTACCGCACCTGCGTAAACCAGGATTTGCAGCACGGCGATAAAGAAGGCGTCCAACAATACGAACAAACAGGCCATCCCAACGAACGTGGCGATCATGTACATGGCCGAGTTCACCGGGCTGCGGCTGGCCACCATCAAGAACGCCGGTACTACTGTGATCACCGCGAAGATGTAAAACAGGATGTCAAGGACTGGACTGGAAGTTTGTGGCGGCACTTGTCGGGATCAATGGTGTGGGTTGCCTGCTTCTTCGGCGGCTTTCTTTTTGTCCCACTTGAGGTGTTGGTCGGGGAGGGTGCCCCCGAGTTCGTAAAGTTTGGCCTTGTTGTTAACGAATTCCTCTCGGGTGTAGCCGGAGAGGGAGTATTCGTTCTGGAGCCAGATCGCCTCTTCCGGGCAAACTTCCTGGCAATAGCCGCAGTAGATGCAGCGGAGCATGTTGATCTCAAATTCCTTCGGCCCCTTCTCGACGTGGGCGGTATCGCCTTCGGGATCCAATTCTCCCGGTGTGATCCGGATGGCCTTTGGCGGGCAAACGAATTCACAAAGCTGGCAGGAAACGCATTTCTCCCGGCCATTGGGATCTTTCACGAGGGTAGGTACGCCCCGGTAGCCCTTTGGGATGGGGGGCTTTTCCTCGGGATATTGGCGGGTGACCTTCTTGTCGAAGAAGTTGGTAATCGTCGTCTTCAGCCCTATCGCGATTTGCGGCAAATAGGTACGCTCCGCGAGGCTGAGCGGTTGGCGTTCTATTACTTTGGTTGTACCGGGCATGGGAAGGAAAGCAGGTTAGGCGTGGGTTATGTCGTGGAGCGCGATGATGAGGATGTTGAGCACGAAGTTCACCACGGCGGCGGGCAGGAGCATGGACCAGCCGAGTTTCATGACTTGGTCATAACGGAAACGGGGCAATGTCCAGCGTATCCAGATGAAGAAGAAGATAAGGCAGCAGACTTTTCCGAGAAACACGCCGGTGCTGGCGAAGGCACCTAGGATCCCTGAAGGCCAAGGGAACGCGAAGCCTGGAGCAAGGTTCCAGCCGCCGAGGAAAAGGAGGACGAACAGGGAGGAACCGATGACGATGTGCGCGTATTCAGCCACAAAGAACATCCCGAACTTGAAGGCACCGTACTCGGTGTGGAAACCGCCCACGAGGTCGGTCTCGGACTCCGGCATGTCAAAGGGGGCGCGGTTGGTCTCGGCAAAGATGGCTACGAGGAAAAGCAGGGCGGAGAGGGGTTGCCAGAAAAGGTTCCATGCGCCTTCCTGTGTGTTGACCACATGGATGAGGCTGAGGCCACCTTCGGAACCGGGCGGGTTGGCCCACATCAGGACGGGGAGTACTGCCAGACCAAGGGTCAGTTCATAGGAAATCATTTGGGCGGAGGAGCGGATGCCGCCCATGAAAGAGTATTTGTTGTTGGATGCCCAAGCACCGAGCACAATCCCGTACACCCCGAGCGAGCCGATGGCGAAGAGGAAGAGGATGCCGATGTCTACATTGGCCAGGATCAAGGTGGAGACTTCCCCGGTGATCCCGTCCTTAATCCCTCCGAAGGGGATGATGACCATCGTGACCAGGGCCGGGACCATGGCGATGACCGGTGCCAGGTTGTAGTAGAGCTTGTTGACGTGTGCCGGTACGGGCTCCTCTTTGAACAGGAACTTTAGGCCGTCGGCGACCGGTTGGAAGATTCCGAGTTTGGTCAGGAAAGGGCCGATGGCGGGGATGGATCCGAGGATGGGCAAAGTGGTGCGGTTCGGGCCGATACGGCCTTGGATCCAACTGGAGACCTTGCGTTCCGCCAAAACTGAGTAAGCGGCGATCCCCATGACCACGCTCACCATAACGAGCGCGAACACGGTCTTGAGGAGGACAATTTGCCAGGCATCCAGGTTTTCCGGTATCATGGCTTATCCTGCGTTGGCGGGAGCCGCTTCCTCTTTTTCGGCTGCCGGGTTGAATTTAAGGGACTTGGTTTCGGGGAACGCCAGCTTGGAGAAGGCTGAGCCGTCCAGTTGGGTGCCTACGGGCGGTATGCTTGCGTAGGCCAAGCCCTCGAAGGCCGGGATTTCGTTGGCCAGTGCTTCCCATGCCGCATTGAGAGAGCCGGGGTTGGCTTGCCCCGGCAAATTGCCGAGCACTTGGCCCAGGAGGAGGACGTCCGGAAGGAGTCCGGCAGGACCAGGGACGGCTTGATGGAACTTTTGGAGTCGGAAATTCAGGTTTACGAAGGAACCGTTTTTCTCGAATACGGTTAGTCCGGGCAGGAGAATGTTGGCTGCTTGGGAAGTGGCGTTTTCCTGGGTTCCCAGGTAAATCAACTTCACCTTGTCCAGATGTGCGGACGTAAGCCCGGATTCGGTGAGATCCTCGTGGATGGCCAGGAGGGTATCGACTTCCCCTGCGTCAATTTGCTTGGCCAGGGCGGAGAGGTTTTCTGCCGGGAGTTCCCCGGTGATTCCGGTAAGGAGTGCCCCTCGGGTATTCGGGGTGCGGTCTTCCGAGAGCAGTAGGCCGTCCCCTTCGCTGAGGTGGCGCACGAAGTGTGCCTTGGCACCCAGGGCTTCCGCGATTTTCCGGGTCAGGAAGAGCTCTTCTACGGATTGGTGGGTGGAGGCCACGATGGCGGCCTTGCCGGTGAAAAGTTGGTTGGCGGCTGCCTTGGCGGCGGAAGTTGCGTCAGCGGAGGCCGATTCGATCCGGAAGGATTTCAGGCGGGTGTCCGCTTCGACTTGGTGGAAAAGTTGCCTGCCGCTGTCCGTCATCCAGGTGTCGTTGACATCGTCGTTGCGGCGCGGGGTAATGCGGTGGACCTTGCCTTCGCGGCTCCAGACCAGGGTGTTGGTGCCGATGCTGCTTTCTGTGCAGATGCTTGCGGTTTCCTTGAGGAACCAAACCCTCATTTTGAAACGGAAATCCGTGCTGGTGAGTGCGCCGACCGGGCAGATGTCTACAGTGTTGAGGGAGTAATTGTGGTCGAGCTCGGGGCCAGGGTAGCAAGTCAGGGTGGAGAAGCTGCCCCGTTCGATGAAGCCGAGTACGTCCTTGTCCGCGATTTCCTGGCCGAATCGTATGCAGCGGGAACAGAGCACGCAACGTTCGTCATCCAGGGTGACGCGGGGGCCGAGTCTGGTGCGCTTGGGCTTTACGTTCTTGCGCTCCTCATAGCGGGAGTAGCCGCGGCCATAGTCCATGGCATACTCCTGGAGGGTGCATTCGCCGGCTTGGTCACAAATCGGGCAGTCGAGCGGGTGGTTGACGAGGAGGAATTCCATCACTCCCTCGCGGCAATCCTCGATTTTCTCGGACTCCGTCTTGATGTGCATCCCCGGGCCGACGTTGGTGGAACAGCCGATGACGGGTTTGGGGAACCAGCCGATCTTTTGGGAGCCGTCTTCTTCCAAAACCGGATCTCCGGTTTCGCGGTCACGCATGGGGTTACCACACTCCATGAGGCACATGCGGCAATTCCCGACCACGCTCAGCTTGGGGTGGTAGCAATAATGAGGGATTTCTTTCCCGGCGATTTTTGCGGCTTCTATGGCATTGATGCCCGGGGGAACCTGGACAGACACCCCATCCACGAAAATCTCGATGGTTTCCTGTGTGCCGTTGTTGCTCATTGTGGGTGGAATGGGTTCCGAAAGTTCTTGTGGTTCAGACGAGTTGGTTGTCGCCGCATTCGCTGCTGACAACGGGCTTCTTGGAGTAGGCCTCAAAGTCGTCCTTGAATTTCTTTACAAAGCTTTGTACCGGCCATGCGGCGGCTTCACCGAAGGCGCAGACAGTACGGCCTTCGATCTGGTTGGCGATGGAGAGGAGCAGGTCCGCGTCTCCTTCACGGGAGTCGCCGTTGCACATCCGTTTGGTGACTTTCCTCATCCACTGGACGCCTTCGCGGCAGGGGGTGCATTGGCCGCAGCTCTCGTGGGCGTAGAAGGCATTGAGGTTGGAGAGAGCCTGGACGATGTCGGTCGTGTCGTCCATGACCATGATACCACCCGAACCGGACATGGAGCCGCAGGCCATGGGGCTGTCAAAGTCGAGGGGAATGTCCCATATGCTCCAGTCGAATTCGGTGCCATCCTTGAGTTTGCCTTGGAAACGTTCGTCCGCTCGGAGCACCTTGGCGGAGGAACCGCCGGGGATGATGGCCTTCAACGTCCTTCCGGGGAAGAGTCCGCCGCAGACGTCGTTGATCATCTCGCCCATGGTGATCTTGCCACAGGGGAATTCATAGTACCCCGGCTTCTGGACATGCCCGGACACGCACCAGATGCGGGTGCCGGTGTTATTGGGAACGCCGATCTTGGCGTACTCGGCACCGCCCATGTCCAGGATGTGCTTCACATTGCAGAGGGTCTCCACGTTGTTGACGATGGTCGGGCATTGATACACGCCGAGGACGGCCGGGAAATACGGGGGCTTGATGCGGGGGTAAGGGCGTTTGCCTTCCAGGGATTCAATCAAGCCGGTCTCCTCACCGCAGATGTAGGCACCGGCACCGCGGTGGACAACGAGGTCGCAGGAGTAGCCGGATCCCAGGATGTTGTCGCCCAGGAAATTCTTGGCGCGTGCTTCCTCGATCGCTTCCTCCAGGATCTTTGCCCCTTCGAAAAATTCGCCACGGATGTAGATGAAAGCTTGCTTGGCCTTGATGCAAAACGCCGAAATCATCATCCCCTCGATGAGTTGGTGGGGATCTTTATAAATGACTTGCTTGTCCTTGAATGTGCCTGGTTCGGACTCGTCCGCGTTGCAGATCAGGTAGATGGGTTTGCCGGATTTGCGGTCGAGGAACTTCCACTTGAGTCCGGTCGGGAAACCTGCGCCCCCACGGCCACGGATCCCCGAGTCCATCACTTCTTTGTGGATGGTGTCCGGTTCCATTTTGACGGCCTTTTTTAGGATTTCGTAACCGCCATGCTTGAGGTAGCAGTCGATGTCCCGGGTGTAGCCAGGCTCGTCTGCGTATTTCAATATGATGCGTTTTTCCTCGGGCATGGTTTGAAAGTCTTCTCGGGTTATTTCTTCAGGCCGCGGCAAATTTCGCGGGCTTTTTCTACGTCTACGTTGTCGTAGTGCTCTTCGTTGACCATCACCACCGGGGCGGTACCGCAACTTGCAAGGCATTCCATGAATTCGAGCGAATATTCGCCGTCCTCCGTCGTGTGGTCCAGTTCCACGCCCAGTTCTTCCTGGATGGCCTTGCAGACTTGGTAACTTCCCCTGAGGGCGCAAGCGAGAGTGCGGCAGACGCGGACGTGCTTCTTGCCCATCGGGGTGCGCTTGAGCATGGGGTAGAAGGTCACAACTTCGTAAACCTGCATCGGTTCGAGTTCCAACCGGTGGGCTACCCACTCGATGGCCTCGTCCGGGATGTACCTGAGTTCTTCCTGGATCATGTGCAGAAGGGGAAGCACGGCACTCCGCTTGGTGGGGTATTTCTCCACCCGTGCGTCGATCTTTTTTATTAATTCTGGGGAAAGCTCCATCTTGCGATTCGGTGGGTCAGCGGTCGCATTCCCCCATGACAAAGTCGAGGCTTCCAAGGATGACGGTGATGTCTGTCATCATGTGGCCGGGGACGATTTTGGGCAGTATGCTCAAGGCACAAAAGCTAGGGGCGCGGATTTTGAGGCGGTAGGGGACACCGCCACCTTTGGAAACCAAGTAAAACCCGAGGGCACCCTTGGGATTTTCCGCTTCGAAATAGACTTCCCCAGCCGGGATGCTGGGGCCTTCCGTGACGATCATGAAGTTCTGGATCAGTTCCTCCATGCTGGTAAGGACTTTTTCCTTTGGCGGTGCGAAAATCTTTTTGGCATCCTCCGCATAGACAGGGCCACCGGGGAACTTGGCGATGACTTGCTCGCAAATCCGGATGCTTTGGTACATCTCCTCCATGCGGACTAAGTAGCGGTCGTAGCAATCCCCGGTCGTGCCCACGGGGACATCGAAGTCGTACTGCTCGTAGCCAGAATAGGGCTTGTCCTTGCGGAGGTCGAGATCCACGCCGCAAGCACGGAGGTTCGCCCCGGTGAGGCCGTAGGCGAGGGCGTCTTCCTTGGAAATTGTGCCGATCCCGTGGGTGCGGTCGTAAAAAATGCGGTTGCGGGTCAGGAGGTTGTCGACGTCCTTGAGTGTCTTAGGCAGTTCCTTGAGGAATTTCGATACCCGGCCCAACCAGCCTTCGGGAATGTCCCGGGCCACCCCGCCGATGCGGGTGTAGCTGGTGGTGAAGCGCGCCCCGGTGAGGCGTTCGAAGAGGTCGTAAAGTTTTTCCCGTTCGGTGAAGGTGTACATGAACGGCGTCCATGCGCCAGCATCCATCCCATAAACCCCGAGTCCGAGGAGGTGGGAGGAAAGCCGTGCCAACTCGCAAATCAGGACTCGTAGGGCTTGGCCACGCTCGGGGATGGTAATGCCAGCCAGCTTTTCCACCGTGATGGCGTAGGCCACGTTGTTGGCGAGCGGGGCAAGGTAATCCAGCCGGTCCGTGAAGGGGACAAACTGGTTGTAAGTCATGTTCTCGGCTATCTTCTCGTCTCCCCTATGGAGATAGCCGATGACCGGTTCGCACTTGGTCACGGTATCGCCTTCCAGCTCCATGAGGAGGCGGAGGACGCCGTGTGTCGTCGGGTGCGAAGGGCCGACATTCAGCGCCATGCGCTCAGTTTCCAAATGCGCTTCGGCTTCATGGGCGCGGCCGGCTACGTCACTGAGGGAGACTTCAATTTGCTGTGCCATGGCTTATTCCGTGGCGGCCTCCTGCCGGGGGGGTTTTGGGGACGTCTCCGTCCAGCTTTGGTCCTTAGCGCGGGGCTCGCTTTCGCTGACCCTCCCTTCGGATGGGGCGACGAATGGGCCGCCCATCATGGGAGCCGGAATGGCCTCCACACCGGTCACTTCCGCGATGTCGGCGGCAGGGAGCGGGGTTTCAATCCCGGCGAGGGGGAACTCTTTGCGGAGCGGGAAATACGGGTAGTCTTCCCACATCAAGATCCGCCTCATGTCAGGGTGGCCTGTAAATTTTATCCCAAACATGTCGAAACATTCGCGCTCATGCCAATCGGCTGCCGGGTAAATTTCGGAAAGGCTGGGGACTTCGGGGGATTCGTCATCCGTGCAATTTACGGCTATGCGCAGGTAATCATGCCCCGTGGAAGAGAGGAAATGGTATACGACCATGAACCTGGGCGAATCCTGGTCCCAGTCCACGGCGGTAAGATCCACGAGCAGGTCGTAGCCGTGTTTGTCCCTCAGGTCGGTGGCGAAACCCAGAATTTCCCCCACCGGACAAAGGTAGGACGGGCAATCCGCGGATTCCCTCTCCATGAGGTATGCGTAGTCCTTGGCAAATCCTGGCGCAGTCTCCATTTCGTAGGGGGGTCAGACAGCCGCTTTGGTGCGGTCTTTGAGGAGGCCTTGGGTCGAGGCTTCCTGGCCAATCTTTTTCTGGAGCTTGATCATTGCGTCGAGCAAAGCTTCAGGGCGCGGCGGGCAACCGCTGACATAAACATCCACCGGTACAATCCGGTCCACCCCTTGTAGTACAGCGTAAGAACGGTACATCCCGCCGGTCGAGGCACAAGCCCCCATCGCCACGACCCACTTCGGGTCGGGCATCTGGTCATAAATCCTCCGCACCACCTCGGCCATTTTGTAGGTCACCGTCCCGGCCACGATCATGCAATCCGCCTGGCGAGGGGAAAACCGCATCACTTCCATCCCGAAACGGCTGATGTCGAATTTTGAGGCCGCTGCCGCCATCAACTCGATCGCGCAACAGGCCAGCCCCATCGGCATCGGCCATACCGAATGCGACCGTATCCAGTTAATCACGGCATCCGTCCGGGTGACGATGACATCGCCTTCCACTTTGGAATTATATGCGAGTGTTTCAGGGGTGGCAGACATTTTGCGGTTCGGGACGTTACGGAACATGCCCAAGGCTGCAAGAGGCAAATTCAGGAAATCCTGGAATGTATATGATCTACAAAGGTGTATTAAATGAAGCCCGTCCCTACACGAACATGTTCCAATGCCCGACCATTGAAAGCAAGCACCGGGCAGATACCGAATCCGGGTTAATTATTTCGAAATCCTCGAATTCAAATCCGGGGGCGACCGAGCAACCCACCAGGACGCTGTTCCCGAGTGGTTCCGCCGCCTGCCAAAAACCGGCTGGGATGACGTGGCAGAATGTGTTGGTTGCAGCGGAAAGGGTTACCGTTTCCGGCATGTTTTCCGAGCCGTCCCAGATGTGAAGCCGGATGCCTTCCCCCTGGTACAAATTCCAAACCTCGTCGGAGTCGACCTTGTGGAACTTGCTTACCTCTCCCGCCTCCAACTGGAAATAGATGTGCGTGAGGGCAACCCGTTTGCGGCCATCCGTTGCTTCGATTTCCGCGCTGGAACGGTAGGCTTCCTTAAACCGTCCCCCTTCTGGATGGGCGGCGAGGTTTGTGGGTTGCAAGGGCTGGCTCGGTATCATTTTATTGTAAATCGAAGTGGCACGGGCATTCCTGCCTCTGGATCACACTTACATCAACTATGAAAACAAACATTCTTCCCGCCCTACTTTGCGTTTCATTTATAACCCTCCAAGCCCAGGATAACCTCGCCTGGCGTGATGTGCAGGAATGGGGAATCGAGGGACGGGGCTGGGAAACCTGCAAGGTCGCCCGTTACTTCGACCGGCTTCCCGCCGATGCGGAAGGCAAGGTCCGTGCCCCAGTCTGGAGCCTCAGCCGCCACAGCGCTGGGATGGCCTTCCGTTTCAAGACCGACGCAACCCAGATCCATGTGGACTACAAACTCCTCAATGCCGGACTCGATATGTCCCACATGCCCGCAACCGGAGTGAGCGGGGCGGACCTTTATGCCCGGGACGACAAAGGTCTTTGGCGATGGGTTTCCGTGACCCGTCCCGCCGCCCAGCAGGTCAAAGCCAAACTTGTGGATGGCCTTCGCCCCGGGCTCCGCGAATACATGGTGTACCTGCCCCTCTACAACGGGGTGGACTCCTTTAAAGTCGGCGTCCCCCAAACGGCAAAGTTCGAAGGCCTTGCCCCGCGCAAGCAAAAGCCCCTCCTCTTCTACGGCACCTCCATCACCCACGGAGCCTGCGCCTCCCGCCCTGGGATGCCGCATCCCGCCATCATCGGACGCCGGATGGATATGCCCGTCATCAACCTCGGCTTCTCCGGAAACGGCAGGATGGAGCCGGAAGTCGGGGAGTTGCTGGCTCAACTCGACCCGGCCGCCTACATCATCGACTGCCTCCCCAACATGGGTGCCCAATCCGTCGCCGAACGCACCATCCCCCTGGTAAAACAACTCCGCGCCGCCCATCCCGACACTCCCATCATCCTGGTCGAAGACCGCACTTACACCAATGCCTGGATCATCCCTTCCAAACTGGATCGCAACCTGTCCAGCCGGGTCGAATTCAAAAAAGCCCATCAAGCCCTCCTCAAAGCAGGCGTTGCCAAACTTCACTACATCGAAGGCGAACCCCTCCTCGGCGACGACAACGACGGCACCACCGACGGTTCCCACCCTTCCGACCTCGGCTTCCTGCGCCAAGCCGACATCCTCGAACCCGTCATCCGGAAAGCCCTTGGCCTGTGAGGAGGTGATACAGGCATTCCTGCCTGTCATTTCCTCTTTTTCCATACAGGAGATCGCAGAGGAGGCAAAGGCCTAGGCCTTGCGCACATTTCTACAATTCTCCTCTTCAGTTCGTTTAGGTATGAATAGGACGTTGGTGTCATGAAACACGAAATTTACCTGACCTAAAGTCGCTTTGCGAGGCGATCAACCCACGCCCATCAAAAAACCGATGACATTCATCCAACAGATGCCATCAGGGTTTTCTGTGTCGATGGGATCCATGCTCAAGACCATCTTGGGGTGGTTGTCAGGAAGGTAGGACAATGCCCCGAACTCCCTTTCGAGGGTTTCCTTGGATGCCAGCGGGTAAGCAAACCTGAATGTACTGCTTTTCCTTGCCCCTTGTTGCGATGAAGTCGATTTCCGCGTTCCCCCATTTGCCGGTAGCCACTTGTTCGAGCCGATTGCACAAAAAAAACATGAAAAATTGGACAGACCCCTTGTCGGCGAACTTTTCAGAGCGCGAACTTTTCAGAGGTGCCCTATAATGTTTTTCTGGTCAATCCAGGCTGAAGCCCATCTTTTCCAGGAACCTTTTAGCGGTGGGTACGGGGGAGTAATTTTCTATGGCCCATTCTTTGCCGGCTTTTGCGATTTCGGGGAGGCGTTTCCATTCGGATTCGATGCGTTCGAGGGTGCCTTGGATGTTGTCGAGGTCTACGCCGATGTAGTGCTCCCAGTTATTGGGCATGACGGGAAGGTGGAAGCCGTATTTGCGGAAATCGAGTTGGATGGGGATGCAGCCGCAAGTGAGGGCTTCCCAGAAATGGAGGCAGTCCCAACGGATGACGACGACTTCCTTTTTGTATTTGCAATCGAGGATCTGTTGGGCGTTTTCCGGGGTCATCCCGGCCTTGAGCATCAGGTCGCGCTCGTCCAGTTTGTGCATGAAATTGCCACCGCTGGCAACGCAGCCTAGGCAGTTGGACAATTTGTCAAAGTAAAGGGCGGGGTTGGTGTCCCTGAGGTCACCGGCTTGTTCGACGTTGTGGAAAACATCGAGGAGGGGGAGGAGGGTAGCGTCGAGGGTTTGGCGGACGCCCTGGTTCTGGCCATTTTGGAAGATGCGGAGGAAGGAGGGCTTGCGGTTGGGCTTGCCGAGGGAAAGCGAGGCGAGTTTACGGAGGAATTCTGAGATGCCCATCCCGATGGGTTCGTAGTGGTAGGGGTAGACTTGGTCGAGGCTGGCGTGGGCGCGGAAGACTTTCAGGTCGCCGTAGTAGAGGAAGGCGTCGGCATCGCCGGTCATATTGAGGATGGCGGTGTTTTCCTTGGGGTAAGGGGCTTCGAAGGGTCTTTTGTAATCGAAGCCCCCGTCGACCACATCGATGACCCTCAGTGCCACCTCCGAATCTGGCGGGCATTTCCTGAAAACAAACTCGGAATGTACCGGGGTTTTGTAATCCATGGTGCCTTTGACGGGGATCCCTAGCTTGTCCAGGCCGGTGGCCAAGTTGACTGCCGCGTAACTGTAGTGGTTGCCAGTCGCGAGGAACTGCACCCCTCTCTTTTGAAGTGTCTCTGGATCAGGAATCATGGTTCTCCTAGGATGATGCGCAAAAATTCCTCCTGACGACAAACACTTATGGCAACTGCCGAAAGTTATTTCCGTTTCGGATGCTATCGTACCATTGCCTTCCTAGGCCAAGTCCAGGGGATTTGAGGATGCTCCCGCTGTTTCAGGAAGGGTATTTTTTGAGAGTCTTTTTTGGTGTTTTGACCAGCAATGATGGCTGATTGGTTGGCTCCTGAACGCTTGCTGGGAAGGCCTTACTCCGATTTGGACTGCGCCTTTGGGAAAGGATGGCTTCCCGTGTTTAATATCAGTCAAGGGGGATATTTCATTCAGGAATGTCTGTATCAATTACGTGCCAATGGGATTCCTGAATGTTGGTTCAGTTCGATGCACGCTGAGCGCGAACTCCAGCCAAACCTATGGTTCTATTGAGATCCCTTTGGATTTGGCGCCCAGGTTTTTTCTCGCATTGCCAATGTCGATACCCTACCCTAATTGTATGGTTACATTGTTGCGCTATCTACCCCTCCTAGCCCTGATTGCCTGCACCGCTCAAAATTCGACCGGACAGGATTTGCGGACTTGGACGGATTCCACTGGAAAGTACCAGATCGAGGCTGCCTACGGGGGGATCGTGGAAGGGAACATAAAACTTCTCAAGAGTGACGGCAGCACTGTTTTAGTGCCGTTTGCGAGGATTAGTGCCGCGGACCAGCAATATGTGCGCGGTTTGGCCCAAGCCCGCCCTTCCGCCCCGGCGACATCCGGAGTGGGCAACGGCTGGTTCACTTTTGCAGGCCCGAACGGCAATTGGACGACCGGCGACACGGGCCTTATCTCCGAATTCCCTGCAGACGGCCCGAAAGTCCTATGGAAAACCCCGCTCGGCACGGGTTTCTCCGGCTTGGTGGTCGGTGGCGGAAAGGTTTACACGATTTTTGGAAGGGACGGGCAGGAGACGGTCGGTTGTTTTGACGCGAAGACAGGCCGGGAGGTCTGGACGGTGGTTTCCGGTTCCGATTATGCGGAAGGGCGCAGCCACGGTCCGCGTGCCACTCCGGCCTTGGACGGGAACCGTCTTTTCACGGTAGGGGCGACCGGCCATGTGATGTGCCTTGATGCGGCATCGGGCAACAAGGTTTGGAATTACAACTTGCACGACAAATTCTCCATGCGCCCCCACAATGAGGGACTTTCCCCGTCACCACTAGTTGACGGGCAAAACGTGATCCTCTGTGGCGGTTCGTCTGCGATCGCGGTCAACAAGGCCACGGGGGAACAGGTGTGGAGGGCGTTGGACGAGGAGTGGAACCATAGCACGCCCGTCTTCTCCATGATCAGCGGGCGGCGGCAGTTAGTCACCTTGACCGGGCAAAACATGGTCGGCCTGGATCCATCCAACGGTTCCGAACTTTGGAGATACGAGCAGCGCGGGGTCAATGCGGCCTCCCCGGTCGTCGGGCCGGGTGGTCGGGTCTTCGGTTCCGCGTCGTATGGCTTTGGTTGCCATCTGGTCCAAGTAAACGGGGGATCCGCCGAGCGGGTCTACAAACGCAACGAGCTGGCAACCCACCATGCCACCGCGCTTCTGCATGAAGGCTTCCTTTACGGCTTCCACGACCGCCCCGGCAGATTTAAGTGCATCAACTTCGAGTCGGGACAGGAACAATGGGAAGCCAGCCCGCGTGACATGCAGAAGGGCAAGATGGTAATGGCGGACGGAAAGTTCTTCGTTTTGGCCGAGTCCGGCGGGCTCTACATCGTCCCCGTTAATCCCATGCAATTCCAATCCTCCGCCTACGCGCGGGGTGTCCTTTCCGGCCAATCCTTTACCGCGCCCAGCTTGGTCGACGGCATCCTCTACATCCGCACGGACAAGGAGATGGCGGCGGTGGACCTGAGGGGGTAGTGCCGCTGCATTTTTACTGGGGAATGACAGGCAGGAATGCCTGTTTATAGCGATTCTCAGAAGTAATTTCCGATTGAAATCCCCTGCACCTCGACACTC
>JAYPDO010000065.1:0-21547 GCA_038125285.1 Opitutia bacterium | reverse complement strand
GCTGATCATCCTCTCAGACCAGCTACCCGTCTTAGCCTTGGTGAGCCGTTACCTCGCCAACAAGCTGATAGGCCGCGAACCCCTCCTCTAGCGCCAGGTAAACCCAGCTTTAGTATTCCTTCCATGCGGAAGGGTACCACATTCGGTATTAATCCGCCTTTCGGCGGGCTATTCCCAACTAAAGGGCAAGTTGTTCACGTGTTACGCACCCGTTTGCCGCTGTCCTTTTCCAGCAAGCTGAAAAATTCTCGCTCGACTTGCATGTCTTAACCACGCCGCCAGCGTTCACTCTGAGCCAGGATCAAACTCTCCGAAAAAGATTTTGTTAAAAATCTTAGAGAGTGTGAAGAACCTTTCGATTCTTCGGACTATTTGATAGTGCCTTTCGGCACCAGTATTTAAAACTCACTGACCGGAAGCTCGGTTATCGCACAAAGTAACTTTCAAAGAACGATTTTTGTTTGGCTTCCGTGCTTTCGCTTGGGTGCCTCCCAAAAATTGAGGAGGACGAATAGATCCGATTGAAAGGTGTCCGTCAAGCGTTTTGGCGCAAAAATTGAAAAAAGTTTTCTAGAGGTAACATTTTGTTCACAATCCCTCTAATAGAGCTGCTTGGCGGGTCATTGGAGACTCGTCCAGGGAGGCATTTTTCCACTAAATTTCGGATTCTGAGTTAAAATCCTGCGGGGTCTGTTGGAATTTATCCTTTAAAAACTATCCCAAAAACAAAAAGGAACAGAAGAATACCCGCCACGAATTTGATGAAGGTTTTGTTCCTTCGTACTTTTTCCTGGAAATCTGAGTGTTCTTCCGCGGTCTCAGGAAGGTTCAAGCCATCATATACGATGTCCTCCTTTTCTGCTTCCGAGAATCTAGGCCCACAACCAGGACAAGAAGGGGTGCCAACTTGGACTTCAGTACCGCACTGAGGGCAAATGTATGTATCTGGGATGTGTTTGGCCATAGGTCAGGCGTATTGGGGTTGCACTATCCAGGAGGCTGGGATTACCTCCGTAAATGGAGTTTGAATATCTTACGCGTGTGATCGGAGTAAAGGGGTACAGGATTTCGGGGGATGACCACTCAGACAAGTTGGCCAGCAAACTGGAAGAAGTTTCGACCGGGTTGGGAAAAGATGGCTGGGAGCTGGTAAGCGTGCTACCGAGTTTGATGAGCGGTGGGGCTGCGGCAAAATTGCTGGCTGTTTTCAAGCGCCTGTCAGACCAAGGGAAACGAAATAGATAAATTCAGGGGCGGGTGCGCTCTTTTATCGAGTTGAGGAGTTTTAACCAGCCTTCTTGGTCCAGGCGAATTTTCATCATCCTGTATCCGTCCCCGTAAACTGGATCTTTGTCCGCATCCAGGGACTGGAGGAAATGGGCGGACATTGGGGAAGGGATTTTCGAATAAGTCAGGTAATTCCCTAAGTTGCAGAAGCCCTCTGTTTCAGCACTGGTCAGCTTTATTTTATTTTCAAAAAGCCAGACGTGCATCAGTTCGTGGGCCAAGACACCTTCCAGCTCCAAGGTTGCCATGTGCTGGAGCAAGTAGATGGAGTGTTTAGTACTTTTGCGCTTTTTGCCGACCAGGGTCTCTTCGCTTAGAGTAAGGCCCCGCATCCCGCCTTCGATATGGTAGCTCAAACCGTTTGTTCGGCGGGCAAGCTCCCGCCTGTCCACCAGTTCGATTGTCAAGTCCTTTGGAATTCCGGAGATCCCGACTTTCCGCAATGTTTCCAAGGCTGCACGAAAATGAGGGGCCACCTGGGACAGTTCCTTGATGGCATATTTGTGGCAAAAGCTGCAGAGGCTTCGGCCGTCTGCCAAACGGACGCCACCATTGGAGGATTGCTGGGAAATGACACGGGCACAGGAAAAACAGGTCGGGGTATCTTGCCCCCGATGGCTTCCATGGTAAACATTACCCCATGGATCCTTCAGGTGTACACCCTCCAGTGGGATATTGCAAAATGAGCACTTGGGAAGTTTGTGCTGTTTATAGCATTGGACGTGGAATTTCCGGCCATTGTCCTCGGCGTATTGGTCACTTATCGCCTTATTACAGACCGCACATTTGGGCTGGATAAAGTTTCGGTAGCACTCCTCGTGATAATGCTTCCCAGATGAAGTAATCCAGGACTGCCCAAGGACTTTTCCGCAGTGCCCGCAGACCAGTCCTTGTTTCTGCCGGTGGCACTCGGGATGGAAAAAGGCGTTTTCTTCGTTTCGGTAATTATTCTGGATATTTTTCCCACAATGGTTGCATTTAAAACATTGGGGATGGACGACAAGGGAGCCGATCCGGAGATATTTCCCAGTGAGGGCTTTGTTACAAAGACTACATTGGGCAGCCTGTGCACATGGGGAAAATGCTAGAAACAGGACTCCAGCCAGCAGACGAAGGGTGGGTAGGAAAACCATCAGCTTCATGGCTGGAATGTCTGTGCTGAGAACATCCGTGGGATCAACCGTCTCCGTCCAACAAATCGCCCAGCCCGCCGAGAATGGATCCCTCCCCCTTCCTGGAGCCCATTGCAGAAGGGGCATTTTGGATGATGCGGTCAGCCAACCTTGAGAAGGGGAGGCTCTGGAGCCAGACCCAACCGTATCCGGAAAGGGTGGCGAGAAAAAGACCCTCACCACCAAATACCATAGATTTCAAATTCCCGGCCCGTTCGATGGAGTAGTCGATCCCGTTCGTGAATGCGACGATGCAGCCCGTATCGACCCGAAGTTTTTCCCCATTGAGTTCCTTCAGGATAACGGTTCCGCCTGCATGGACGAAAGCCATCCCGTCACCGGCCAGTTTTTGCAGGATGAAACCTTCTCCGCCGAACAACCCTGCACCGAACTTTTTATTAAAAGTGATACTGACCGAGGTACCCAGGGCGGCACATAGGAAGGAATCCTTTTGGCAGATCAACTCCTCCCCTATTTCCGCCATATTCACAGGGATAATTTTCCCAGGATACGGGGCGGCAAAGGCAACCCGGCTCTTATCATGGCCGTGGTTACTGAAGTGGGTCATGAAGATGGATTCCCCAGTGATCATCCGTTTACCGGCACTGAAGAGCTTGCCCATGAAGCCCTGGTCGGGCTGGGAGCCGTCCCCCATCTTGGCTTCAAAAGCAATGCCATCTTCCATATAGTTCATGGCACCGGCTTCCGCGATGACTGTTTCACCAGGATCCAACTCGACTTCGACGAGCTGCATGTCGTCGCCGTGTATTTCGTAGTCAACTTCGTGGCATTTCATAAGTTCTTGCTCCTTGCGTTAAGCCCTGAGGCAGTATTGATTAAGTTGGGGGGTTGCACTTTGGCCTTCTGGACCAAATTCGCATCCATATGGTAAATCCCGGTGAAGAACCCATCTTCCCACTTTTCAGCGACTTCCAAGTTCCCGTCGATTTCCACTACCATGTCCATCAGGATTGAGCCACCGCCAACCCTACCCATCTCGACGACGATCCACTCATTGGGTTCGGGCACCCTCCCGAAACAACAGGCCTGTTGGTCCGGCATAAGGAGGAAAGTCAGCACTTTGTCCTTCTTCGTTTCCACTGGGAGCATGAAACCCTGGACGGTAACATGGCGGCCATCCAGTTTCCGGATGTGCTCGGGGACACGCTTGTCGAACTGCTCCTTCAACTCCCATGGTTTGCCCTTGGGTTGCTCGTAGGGGTACTCATATTTGAAACCACCTAAGCTCTTGAAGTTCAGTTCCTTCACAAGATTAGTCGGGTTAGCTTCGGCAAACGGAGGCGTGGTGGGATCCTTCTCCCCCGCCCCGAGGGCTCCTGCCATCATGAGAAAAACAACCATTTTGATGATTCGGTTCAAAATTTTCATTGGAAACTCCCTCTGGAATTAGTGTTTGTGTTCATGGACCCTACTCAAATCAAATGGCACATCCGCGTAAGTCTGCCCTTGGATTTCAATGGAAAATACCTTTCCCGATAGCGACCCGACTCCCTTCAAGTTGTCATTTTGGACACTAAAGAATGCCGTGTCCCCCACGGTTTCCCCAGTCACTTCGTTGGTAACCGCTAACAATTCAAGGGCTTCCAAGCCGCCGACCTTTTTTGACAAAGAAAGTTTGAGGGAAGGCTGGGCGATCCGAACGAATTTTTCCGCATGACCCCCGAAAATGTATACCCCGAGGGTGCCTTCCCCACTATCGAGCAAAAACTCCAAATTATGCGCATGTTCACCAAGTTGTACTAACGTACCGCCATGGATTGCAGTATGGACATGGTCGTGCCCATGGTCGTGGAGGCCGTGATGGTCATCCTGCTTCCCTGTGCAGGAAAATAGGAGAAGGCCAATTGCAGGGAGAAGGATTGGAATAGGTTTCATAGTAAGATGTGAAGAAAATTAACTCGTTGGGGCGAGGTTACGGGACACCTCCGTGCTGTAGGCGACAACGGCGGGCATAATACCGCTAATCACTCCTAGGGCAAGCATCCCGGCAGGTACCCAAATGAAAACCTCCTGGAATTTGAAGAGGTCAAGGACCACACCAGTTTGCTCCCGGATAATGCCCGTAGCTGCCGAGGCCACAATGAAATAGAAGCCGAAGGACAGGAGTACACCAAGGAAAGCAATCCCAGTGGACTGCAGGATGACGATGGAGACCAGTGTGCCACGCCGGGCACCCAAGGAACGCAAAATCGCGATTTCCCTGCGTTTCTCATTCAATATGTTGTACAAAATTGCCAGCACAGAAGCGGCGGCGGAAATACCCACCAAGTAGGCGACCAACTCCAGCACTTTTTCAAACCAGCTGAATTTTTGGAAAAACTGGGTCATCACTGGGGTTATCGATGCAAAAGTAAAATCCTTCCCCTGCTTATTAAACATGGGGTCGAGCATCACAATGGCCTTTTTCGAGCGAAGCGTGATCAGCAAGGCACTAATATCATCCTGCAGGTCATCCCTATGCCCGTCCATGGTCTGGATACCTTTTAACGGGATCCAGATGACCCGGTCGGCAGGCGTGCCGGTGGATTCAAGGATACCGACCAAGGTGTAGACATCTTCGTGCTGGGAAGTCTCCACATAGGTCAGGCCATGGTAGGGCTTGAAAGTATCTCCCACCTCCAGGCCAAGTTTCCCGGCGGCAAAACTCCCGGCGACCGCCTCCTTTTTCCCCTCATCGAACCAACTCCCCTGCCCTGCCAAGCAGAATTTCTTCCCCTCCGCATACTCATGGCTTTCGAAAATCGCAGAAGTCGTGCCGACCAACCGGTATCCCTTGTAATTGTCCCCCACGGCAATCGGTATTGCATCCTTGACCGCGTTGCGGGTCAAAGGGTTGCGCTTGAGCATGGCCGCAGTATTGCCAGGGATCGTACCAGGGGAGGCTTCCAAGTGGAATATCGAATTCAAAACCAGCTGTAATTGGGAACCCCTCGGGCCAAGGACGGCGTCGAACCCGCAATTGGAATTGGCGAAAGTGTTCTCCGCCTGGGCACGCAATACCCAAACGGACATCAACAGCCCTCCCGCTAAAGCTATGGAGGCCGCGGCTATCCAGGTTGACAACGCATGTTGCTGCAGGCTCTTCCATGCGATCCAGACTGCGGAACCTTTCACGCGGGCTCATCCTTCCCTGCCAAAATATTGTTCATCGTTTCCCATGAGACCGAGGACGGGAACTCAGAGACTACCTTGGGGTCATGGCTTACCAACAACAAACCGGCACCGTTTTCCTTGCAAATCCCCTTAATCAATTCCACGGCCAAATCCTTATTCACGGGATCCAAATTACCGGTCGGCTCATCCGCTAATACCAAAGACGGTTTGTTGACCAATGCCCTGGCGACCGCCACCCGCTGCTGCTGCCCGATGGAAAGTTGCCGGGGAAAATGGTCCAAACGGTTGGCCAGGTCTACCCGGACAAGCATCTCCCTTGCCCGGCCTTCGTCCAGACCATCCGCAAAGCCCATGGCCAACAAGACGTTCTCCAAGCATGTGAAGCCCTGGAGAAGGTTGAACGTTTGGAAAATGTACCCGATCGATGTCGCCCGGAGGCGGTCCCTCTCGAATTCAGGCATACCAGCCAACTCCCTGCCTTCAAAAAGGATACTACCCGAGTCAGGCTGCAAAATGCCGGCAATCAAATGCAAAAAAGTCGTCTTTCCCCCGCCACTTTCCCCATGGATGGCAACCATCGCCCCTTCCTCCAGGGAAAAATCCGTGACATCCAACACCTTCAACATCCCGCCCTCTGGCGAAGGGTAGGATTTGACCAAGTCCTTGATTTCCAACAATGGCATCGACCCAAAGGATTAACGGATTGGGGATGATTTCCAGAAGTTTTTGCAGGACATCGGGAAAATTGCAGGGATTACCGCCTCTAGAACAAATCGGACATAATGAAATTCTTCAAGATTGCATGGGATTTTGTAACCGTCTTTCTTGCTGTCGGAAGCGATGGATTGGATTTGGTGGCGTTCGTAAATAGTCATTAGGCGGCGAAAGGAGGGGAACAGGGCTTGCATGTGAAAATATTAAGTGGGGAATGGCCGCGACTTCCCATTTCGGACTCACATTGCCCGGACTTCAGTGAAATAGGCACCTCCTGCCTGGCCATCCCGGTCGTAAAGCCAGGTCCATAACTCCGTCTTCCCGGCAGGTAGCTCGATTTCAAAAGGCACGGACAGGGAACCTTGCGGAACATCTGCTTCCATTTCCCTGCCCGCAATCCGGACTTTTGCACGGACCGCGACAAGGGGCTTCCGGGCTTGCTTGGGTAATTGGCGGAGTTCGATGCGGTATTTTCCACATTTTTTGACGTCCACTTTCCAAGGCGCGGTGACTTTCGGGAGCTTGTTGATCGCCCCTAAGTGCCAAGGCGGGTTCCCGTTGGGCATGTACCAATCCTGGGAGCAGAGGGGCACAGGGTTTTCCACTGGGTTCCCGATATCGATATGCACGGGCACCATCCCCTTGGAAACCCCCTTCCAAAACGGCGGATACAAAGCGCGGAGCCGTTCGATTTCGCGTGGTTTCCAGGATGCCAAGTCATGGCGTTGGGCAGGGTCTTCGTCGATTTTGTAAAGTTCGGTTCCGTTGATTAGCCGCCAAGGCCCCTGGAGGACGCAGGTATGTTCCCACGGCTTCGGGGCATCCCGAAAATATGCGCCCCCTTGGAATTGTACGACCAAATGATCCCGGTGGGGCGGGGCATCGGGATTGGCCAAGTTGGCGGCAAATGACCTACCGTCGGGATGATGACCCTCCGGGAGAGGGATCCCGCAAAGTGCGGCCAATGTAGGGAGTACGTCGAGATGGGCGGCCAAGTTGGGGACATCCTTCCCACCCACTAATCCGCCTGCGGGCCAATGGATGAAAAACGGGACGCGGTGCCCACCTTCATAAACCGAGCTTTTCTTGCCCCGCATCCCGGCGTTGAACCCTTCCTCCGCTTCGCTGTCCAACGGCGGCTTGCCAAAAGAAGCCCCGTTGGCAGTACCATTATCCGTCATGAAGACCAGGATGGTATCTTTGGAAAGGCCGAGCGCTTCCAACTTTTTCCGCAACAGCCCCAAATTATGGTCGAAATTTTCGACCATCCCATAGAACTCGGGACCAAACCTCCAGCCGGCTTTTTTGCGGTACGGTTTGCTCCACTCCTCCCCTACCCGGTATGGGCCATGGGGGGCGTTCGTGGCCAAGTACAGGAAGAACGGCTCCCTTTGGTTTTCCTCGACAAACCGCAAAGCCTCGCGGAACCACACATCCGTGCAGTAGCCTTCAAACTTCTCAAACTTGCCATTTCTCTCGTAGATATCGTCAAAGTAATCATTCCCCCAATAATCGGAAGCCTGGCCGACTCCGCCGCAACGGTGCCATACCACATCCTGAAAGCCCCGGTCTTGTGGGCGGTGTGGTGCATTATCCCCCAAATGCCACTTCCCAATCATCCCAGTCCTGTACCCGGAACCGGCAAAAACATGAGCCAAGGTCCTCTCCTCCGGATGCATCATGGTACGGCCTGAACTTGTCCTGTAAGCCCCGGTCCGCCCTGGATAACGGCCAGTCATCAATGCCGCACGGGTAGGTGTGCAAAACGGGCTGACGTGGAAATCAGTCAACCGGACGGATTCGGCATGGAGGATGTCCAAGTTAGGCGTCTTGAGGATCGGGTTCCCGTGGCAAGAAAGATCCCCGTACCCCTGGTCGTCCGTCATGATGAGGATGACGTTGGGTTTGGAAGAGCCCTGGGAGACCAATCCTGTGAGAAAAAACAGGAACGTAAGGATCTTGGTCATGTGCAAAAAGGGACTTAAAGGACTAAAGGGTCAAAAGTCTTTGGCCTCAATCGTCCTTACTATTCCAGAAAAAATACCAAAACGCGCTTACGCCATCACTTCCCGTGAAATCTTGGAAAGTACTTGGCCGAGCATCGGGAAAAGCTGCTTCTTGCGGCTCACCACACCGGGCAACTCGATCAAGCCGCCCTCAGTCCGGGGAAATTCGATGGCCTTTTTAATCCGATGTTCCCCGGCGGTCATGAGCAAGCTGTGGTGCTCGGTAATGTCCGTCACCATCAGGCAGGCAAAATCCAAGACCCCATCCTCGACAAGTTTGTCCAGGCTTTCCTGGAGCTTCTCCCGTTTCGGCCAGAAATGGTGCAAGCCCAACTCCTCCACTTGGGAGATGGAGATTTTCCAACCGTTCTCCGTGTATTCCTTGCGATCCGAACTCACGACTTCCTCGGGCGAAAGCGAGGTCAAGGCCGACCCGGCAGCAAAAAACTCCTTGGCAAACTCCTTTGGGTCGATTTTGGCGATCGATGAGAGCCAATCCAGGATCGCCTTGTCCTGTGTAGTCGTGGTCGGGGAAGTCAGCAAAAGCGTGTCGGCAATGATCCCCGCACACATGCAACGGGCGATACCCTGGGAAGGCTTGAGCCGCTGGATCCGGAACATCGTCGCCACCAAACTGCATGTGGACCCAAGGGTCTCGTTGATAAAACGGATCGGTTCCTTGCTGGTCAGGTCCCCGCTGAGGCGGTGATGGTCGATCACCTCTACGATCTCCGCGTCTTCCGCCCCCTGGACGGCCTGGGAGAATTCATTGTGGTCGACAAGTACGAGCCTCGCCTTGGGAGGATCTACCAAATCCGACTTGGAAAAGACCCCAACTAACTCCTCCGACCCTTCCTGTATGACCGGGAACAAGGGTTGGTTGGACTCATGCACTTCTTGGAGAATCCTACCGACCAAATCGCTCGGGCGAAATTTCAGGAAATCCCCTTTTGCCACCCCGGACACCCTTCCGGCAGTCTGGATTAACTGCGCCGTCATGGCAGTATCCCAACTGCTGGTAATGACCGTTACATTATTTTGTGCGGCCAGGCCGCGGAGATCGTCTGAAAGCGTGGCTTTCCCAGTCAGAACCAGTGCCCTGACCTTGTGTTCCAACGCATGGCGTTGTACCTGCGGACGGTCGCCGACCACGATCAAAAGTTTGGAAGTGTCCAGCTTTTGCATACGCCGGAGCATCCTCTCCGGGCTGGACGCGCAGACCAACAATTGCAACTCCTCCTCCTGCCAGGCCAGTACGGGGTTCTCCATCTCACCCTTCAGGACCTTGGTGATGTTCTCCAAGGAACCTGCCACAGTGCGGACATCGATTTGCACCACTCCGGAAGGCAAGAGCAGTTTGACCAAGTCGTGCATCGTCGGCATTCCGACCATCCTGCGCCGCTCATCTACGACCGGCACACTCCGCACCCCCCGTTTCACCATCCGCTCGTACACATCCAGGAATGTGTCATCCGCCTTCACGGTCTCCACATTCCGGCGGCAAATGGAAGAAGCGGTCGGCCTGACATCCATGAGTAACAAAGGCGGTTCGACCTTCGCAAATTTCAGTAACCACTGGGTCCGCGCATTGATCTGCCCGCAACAAGCGGCGACAGCTTCTGGCCTTGTGGTTTGCTTCAGGAAATCGGCGTAAGCGATGGCAGAGCAAATGGCGTCCGTATCCGGGTTCCGATGCCCGATCACGTAGGTCACCTTGGTCGCTGTGTCTCTTAAAATCATGAATGGCAGGTCCGATATGGGATTGGTCAGGTTTAAAATGGAGGGGAACCAGTACCTATTTTTCTTTTGGACGGCAACACTTGAGGGGCAAGAACCTATTTTTGCCAGGCCATCCCGCCCTTTTCCACCAACGCATCCGCCCACACCTGGTATCCCTTTTCGGTAGGATGGAGGAAATCCCTTGCCATTTCCCGGGGGAAGTTGCCGTTGCCATCCAGAAGCGCTCCAGAAATATCAATGAGGGTTGCCCCGAATTGACCGGCAACAGCGGGCAACCCGCTGTTGATCGCCTGGATTTTGGAACGCATCGGGTTACCTGCCATCTCCCCTCTCGGGAAGACAGCCATCAAGATGATCTTCGCCCCAGGAAGTTTCTTTCTCAACCGGCCAACAACGGCACCGATCCCTTGGGCAATCTCTTCCGGCGTCCCGGCCTGGTGGTTTTTTGTCCCGGCAAGGTTGTTGGTTCCGATATGGACGACCACTACTTTGGGGGAAATCCCGTCCAACTCCCCATGGTCGATCCGCCAGATGGCATTCTGGGTGCGGTCCCAGCCGAATCCAAGGTTGAGGGCGCGGTTCCCGAAAAGCCTGCCCCAGGATTCCTTGCCGTTCTGGCGGTTCGGCTCGGTAGGTAACCCTCCCCACATGTGTGTAATCGAATCGCCTACCAATACGATTTCCGGGGCAACCTCCTTTTTCAGGCGCAAAATCCCGGCATGCCTGGCATGCCAATCATAGAAATCATTCTCCAGCTTCGGCTCTGGCAAGACTGCCCGGTGGGGATCCTTGATGTCCTGGAACAATTCCGCAAAGGTAGTCGTGGTTTTCAGGCCACCTTTGTCTGTCACCTCCAGGTAAAATGTTATGGGGCGGACATCCGGGATTGTGGCCAAAGCGCTCCCCCCGGAGAGTTCCCCGTCGGATGCCTGCCAGTTCCTTTGCTGCCAGGCACCGGTATCCCCGGTGTACCATAGTTTCACACTGGCCGCGCTTTCGAATCCTTCCAATGAAGCGATCGCTTTCCCGTCCCTGACCTTCAAATTCCCAAGGCGCACCAACTTTTCCCCGCCGGCCAGGACCGAGCCGATGAACCGGTCGACCTCCGTGAAAGTCCAGATATGGCCATGCTTAAGCCGGTGATGGATAGAGACGGTGGCCAAGCCTGGTTTCACTTGCTCCACCGTTTTGCGGTGGCTGTCCAGCGGGTAGGCAAAATCATTGGTACCGTTAAGGAATAACATCGGGAAAGTAACCCGGTGGATATGCTGGCCAGGGTCGAAATTCCTTACCCAAAGACGCCTGCTGGCTTCATCATAAGCAGCAAAGTTTTTCAACCATACGCTGTTATCATCCAAGAACCCGCATCCATAGACCGGCACGGAAGCCTTGAACCTTTGGTCAATCCCGGAAACCAGGCAAGTCAGGTACCCGCCCCAGCTGATCCCGGTCAAAGCCGTCCTGTCCTTGTCCACTTCAGGCAAAGAAAGAAGGAGGGAATGGGCAAGGACCACGTCTGCAACCGCATGGTAGGTCCAGACATCCTTGATCGTACATTCGGAAAAGGCAGGGAACTTGTAGTCATGGCTTTGGTCAGGCCCCCCATCGGCCAACCGTTCCTTCCCTGGGCCATTCCCTGCAGTATCCATTGCAATGGCAGCATAGCCGTTAGCATTCCAATGGGCCACCCACTTGTCAAAAGCCTGTCCACCCCCACCATGAACCAGCACTACACCAGGGAAGGGACCCTTGCCTTCAGGGATCCCGACATAGGCGAAAACGCGGGTGGGGTGCCCTTTGTAAGGCTCCCCAGTAAAATAGACTTCCCGGATGTCCCCTTCCTTCTTTCCCCATTCATGGGCGGGGGTCTTCCCCAGGTTTTCCATGTCCCAAAGCTGGGTCTGGGGGATGGGGTCGCGCCCTAAGGCGAAACCGGAGGACAGGATGACAAAGACAAGTAAGGCGTGGAGAATCTTCATGGTACTCAGTTCAGGACATCCCTGTCCTTGGAACATGGTTAGGCCAATGCCAACAAAAAATCGCAAGGACTAGAGGAAAACCGCCCCCCGCCAATTATGGAGGGGCAAGCAGATCCCACCCACAAGAACCTCAACCTACTGGTTTTTCTTTAGGAGTTTTTGGGCAAGAGAGAAACGGACGATGGACTCCAACTTTTCGATTTCGGCCGGATCCATGTCTTCCTTTTGGGCCTTGCGGATGGCTTCCAGCGCCCGCTGCTCAGCCTTGGTCGCTTCCTCCAGGTCGATGTCCTGGACGTCGATGGCTCCCTCGGTGAGAATGGAGATTTTGTCCCCATAGATTTCAGCGAACCCTTTGTCGATGGCGATGCTGCTATATCCGCTGCCCGTATCAATCCGCACTTCACCAGGATGAACCATGCAGACCAAGGGGATGTGCCCAGGGAGGACTTCGATCTCACCCTCCACGGTCGGCAGCTTAACGCGCTCGACGCCCAGATTGTTGTAGGCACGCTTCTCAGGGGTGACGATTTCCAGTATTAGTGGCATGGTCCGTGGGAAGGGAGATTAGAGTTGTCGGTAAGTTCAGGCGGCATCGGCACTTTTGAGCGCCGAGTCCATGTTGCCCTTCATGTAGAAGTCGTTTTCCGCCACATGGTCGAGTTCTCCGTCTAGGATCATCTTGAAACCCTTGATGGTGTCCTTGACAGGGACATATTCCCCGGCCACGCCGGTGAAAACTTCGGCAACGTGGAAGGGTTGGGAAAGGAACTTTTGTATTTTCCGGGCACGATAAACGGTTTGCTTGTCATCATCGGAAAGTTCGTCGATCCCGAGGATGGCGATGATGTCTTGCAAATCCTTGTAGCGCTGGAGAACCTTTTGAACGCCCCGTGCGACTTGGAAGTGCTCCTCTCCAACGATGTCAGGTGACAATGCATTAGAAACGGAGGCCAAGGGATCCACCGCAGGATAGATCCCAAGCTCGGCTATGGAACGCTCAAGCACGATGGTGGAGTCCAAGTGGGCGAAAGTGTTGGCCGGGGCGGGGTCGGTCAAGTCGTCCGCCGGGACATAAACGGCTTGGAAGGAAGTGATGGATCCCTTCTTTGTGGAGGTAATGCGCTCCTGGAGGATACCCATCTCCTGGGCGAGGGTAGGTTGGTAACCCACGGCGGAGGGAGAACGGCCAAGAAGTGCACTCACCTCGGAGCCGGCTTGGGAGAAACGGAAAATGTTGTCGACGAAGAGGAGCACGTCCTGGTTCATTTCGTCTCGGAAATACTCCGCCATGGTGAGGCCGGAAAGGGCGACGCGCATCCGGGCGCCAGGGGGCTCGTTCATTTGCCCGTACACAAGGGCGACTTTGGACTTGGAGATATCATTTTGGTCGATGACCCCGGCATCGGACATTTCGTGGTAAAGGTCGTTGCCTTCACGAGAACGCTCCCCTACCCCGGCAAAAACGGAATAGCCGCCGTGTGCCTTTGCGATATTGTTGATAAGCTCCATGATGACAACGGTCTTGCCGACCCCGGCACCACCGAAAGCACCGACTTTACCCCCTTTGATGAAAGGGCAGATGAGGTCGATGACCTTAATCCCGGTTTCCAGGATGTTGGCTTCTGTGTCCTGTTCGACCAAGGTGGGTGGCTGGCGGTGGATTGGAAGAACCTTGTCATTACCAACAGGGCCTTTTTCGTCCACCGGGTCACCGGTCACGTTGAAAATGCGGCCAAGCACCTTCTCCCCAACAGGAACGGAGATGGCGGCACCGGTGTTGACCACGTCCATCCCGCGGACAAGGCCGTCCGTCGTGGACATGGCAATTGCGCGGACTCGGTTATCGCCAAGGTGTTGCTGGACTTCAAGCACGAGCTTACCACCGCCTACTTCCTCGGGGCGGGTAATCTCGAGCGCGTCGTAAATGTCGGGCATGCTTTCGGCATCGAACTCTGCGTCGACGACGGCACCAATGACTTGGATGATTTTTCCGTTTTTGCTCATGGAATGGGTCTGTTGATTGAAAGTTTGTGGTTAATAGGGAGGTTGAAAATAGTTGTTCAGTTGGCGAAACCGGCAGCTGAAATTTCGAGGATTTCCTGCGTAATTGCGGCCTGGCGCACGCGGTTATACTCTAGGGTGAGATCGCCAATGAGGGATTTGGCGTTGTCCGTGGCACCTTTCATCGCGACCATCCGGGCACTATGCTCAGAGGCTTTGGACTCAAGGACTAGTTGGTAGATCTGCTGCTTGAAATAGAGGGCACTCAGTTCACCAAGGATTTTGTCCCGGTCCGGCTCGAAGTGGATTTCGCGGTAGTCATTAGTGAGGACGCTGTCCTCCAACTTGTAACGGGTACGCAGGTCGTCGAGCATGGTGGATATGTCGACCACAGGCAGGACAATGAGATTAGCCGGATGCTGGGAAAGTGTGTTTACAAACTGGGTGTAAATGACTTCCACCGTGTCGATCTTCTCATCACTGAAGGCTTTGAGCATATACTCTACGGCAGGACGCACTTCAGAGAACTGAGCCTTATCGCTTAAGGGGTACAGGGCAAGAAGGTCGCGCTTGGTCCTGGCAAGGTACTGTGCCGCCCTTTTGCCCAGGGCAACGAACTTGCAGTCCCCTTCCAATTTCCCGATGAAGCGGAAAAGGTTGGAATTTAATGCCCCGCATAGGCCTTTTTCTGCGCCGACAACCAGGATGCCCCGGTTTTTTACTTCGCGCTGTTGGAACAGGGGCAAATCAATGGAGGACAAGTTCATGCCCCCAAAGGAGGCAAGCATGTCAGCCAGCAATAGGGCATAGGGACGGCCTGAAACAGCCTGGTCCTGAGCCTTCTTCATCTTGGATGCAGCAACCATTTGCATGGCCTTGGTGATCTGCATCGTATTCTTGACGCTCTTTATCCGGCGCCGGATGTCGCGGGTATTGGGCATTTTTCTTTAGTTCCCGTTAGCCTGGATTGATGCGGTTATTATGGTCAGCTTACCCAGCGAACCCGCGCTTCCAGTCTTCGACAGCTTTGCGGAGGTCGGCTTCAGTGGTGTCAGAAATCGACTTTTCCTTGAGGATGGTAGAGACAACGGACTTACCGCTGGCCGCCAGGTATTCCTTTAGGGAAGAAACCGCACCACTTACTTTTTCCGGTGCGATGCTGTCAAAAAAGTCGTTTTGAACGGCCCACATGATGCCGACCTGTATTTCGACAGGTATCGGACTGTAGGCGGGTTGCTTAAATACTTCCACAATCCGGGCACCCCGGTCGAGAGTGGCCTTGGTATTAGCATCAAGATCCGATTCGAACTGGGAGAAGGCAGCGAGTTCGCGGTACTGTGCGAGCTGGAGTTTCACCCTGCCGGCTACCTTTTTGATAGCCTTTATCTGGGCGGACGAACCTACCCGGGAGACGGAAAGCCCGACAGAAATGGCGGGGCGGATGCCTTGGTTGAAAAGGTCGGTTTCCAGGAAGATCTGCCCGTCCGTTATGGATATGACGTTGGTCGGTATGTAGCCGGAGACGTCGCCCATCTGCGTTTCGATAATGGGCAGAGCGGTGAGGGACCCATTGCCGTTGTCCTTGTTCAAGCGGGCGGAGCGCTCTAGGAGGCGGGAGTGCAAATAGAACACATCACCAGGGTAGGCTTCACGGCCAGAAGGACGTTTCAGGACGAGGGAAATCTGACGGTAGGCGACGGCCTGTTTGGAGAGGTCGTCGTAAACGATGAGGGCGTCCATGCCGTTGTGCATGAAGTATTCCCCCATGGATGCGCCTGCGAAAGGGGCGAGGTATTGGTTGGCTGGGTTGTCTGCAGCTGGGGCGCTTACAATGATGGTATACTTCAGGGCATCGGCATCTTCCAGTGCCTTTATTGTACGGGCTACATTCGCGTTCTTTTGGCCAACGGCAACGTATATGGAGTAGACAGGGCGGAAGTCCGGGTCACCGGTGGCTTCGCCTTGTTTATTAATATTCGCCTGGTTGATGATGGTGTCGATGGCGATGGTCGTCTTGCCTGTGGAGCGGTCACCGATGATAAGCTCGCGCTGGCCACGCCCGACGGGGATCATGGAGTCAACTGCGAGGATGCCGGTTTGCAGGGGCTGGTCAACGGACTGGCGGGGGATGATGCCCGGGGCGATTTTCTCGATTGGGTAACGCTCCTTGGCATCCACCGCGCCCTTGCCGTCGATAGGGTTGCCCACGGCGTCCAGCACTCGGCCAAGGAGTTCTTTACCAACTGGCACAGAAAGGAGTTTTCCGGTGGCCCGGACTTCATCCCCTTCCTTGATACGGGAATAGTCGCCCAGAATGACGCAGCCAACTTCATCCTCTTCTAAATTGAGAGCGATGCCCATGACACCGCCGGGGAATTCAACCATTTCGTTGAACATGACCTTGGAGAGGCCATCGACCTTGGTAACACCGTCGGCGATCATGGTGACCTTGCCTACATTGGCCTTCACCGAGTTGGTAGAGAGTTTTTCGATTTCCGATTGGATAAGTTCAGCGATTTCGCTCATGAGGTAATCCGTTGTACTGGGAGTTGTTGTTTAAAATTGATTAGTGGAAATGGGTGGGGTCAGGCGTGGGACGCGACGAGGGGGCGCAAGCGGAATTCCGCTGAGTCTTCATAGACATCGTCGCCCACGGTGATCCGGATCCCGGCAAGCAGGTCTTCGTTAGGCTTCGCCTCCAGCAGGATTTTTCTCCCTAACTCACTTTCAAGGAAACTTTGGATCGTTGAAAGTGCGGCATCGGTAAGCGGCCCTGCATGCTCGACGCGGGCGGTGTACTTGGCGATTTCCCGGAGGATAAATTTTTTATAGAGTCCCAGCAGGGCTTTGAGGTTCCTGGGAGGGTTTTTCCCCAAGGCTTTCAGTACCTCCCCTACCCTCTGGGCACTTACCTGGCCATCATCCAAGGAGATCGCCACAAGCTTCTGGGCCAGTTCGCGGGTTTGTTTTTTAGCAGCCATGGTTCTGCGGGCAAATTTAGTTTAAGAGAGGATCAGGCTCCTGCAAGTTCCTTGGCGGCAACTTCAGAGAACTTAGCCTTTTCGTCGTCGCTGAGTTCCCTGCTGATGATTTTGGAAGTGGTCGAGAGGACAAGGTTGGAGAATTCCTTTTTGGCGGAGTCCACCATTTGCTGGCGCTCCAATGCCATTTGTTCACGGGCTTTCCGGACAAGGTCATCTGCCCTGGCCAGGGCATCTTCCCGGAGTTTGTTTTCGAAGTCTTTCGCTTGCTCCTTAGCGGCAGCAAGGGTCTTTTGGGCTTCCTCTGATGCTTCTTTGAGGGTCTGAGAGCTTTTACGCTCAGCATCTTCGAGCTTGATTTTAACTTCGTCGGCAAAACGGAGGCCTTCGGAGATCTTCTTTTCCCGTTCCTCCATGGTTTGGAAGACCGGTTTGAAACCATAATTCCAAAGGACATAAGCCAGGGCAACAAAGCAAATGATTTGCGCGGTGAGCATCGGCCCGTTCACACCGAACTGGGTGGCAATATCCTGCACCAGGTTAGTACCAGCCTCCGGGCTGGCAGGGCCGTGGCCGTGGCTGGCGTCCGCAAGGATGAAATAGATCAGGCTCATGGTTTAAATAAATTGGAGTGGGGCCGGAAAAGGCATTAGAGATGTTGCGGCCCGCTACGGGCCGCAACATTTGTTAAATCGAGGTCTTACTTGATGAACAAGGCGTAGAAAGCGACGGCCTCTGCAAGAGCCATCCCAATGATACCTTGGACGAGGATTTGGCCTGATGCGCCAGGGTTACGGCCGACAGCTTCAGCGGCTTTCATGCCGACGATGCCTACGCCAATTGCTGCGCCAAGACAACCGAGACCGCCTTGGATACTTCCTGTCATTTCTGCGAGGAGTTGGAACATTGTATTTAGGGTTTTGTAGTTATTTATGTTAACGGTGTATCCTGCCGCCCACTCTCATCGGATGGTCTCGGCAAGGAAATTCAATTAGTGATGCTCGTCCCCATGGTTGCAAATTAAGCCAATGTAAACGGAGGCAAGGAGCATAAAAACAAGGGCTTGGACGGCACCGATCAGGGTTTCCAAGAAATAGAACGGGAGCATGAACACAGCAGAAGCGACCTGGCTGAAAGGAGTCGGCATTCCTGCCCCAAGTTCATACATGCTGTGGAGCAAGTTCTCCCCGCCGAAAACATTTCCGAATAGACGGAAGGACAGGGAAACTGGGCGGAAGCAGATGGAAATGACCTCAATAAGCCCTACCCCTAAGAATATGATCGAGAGGAAGGTGAAGACTATGCCTGGTGTACTGCCCTTTTCCGCTTTGTTGCCAAAGATATCTTTTAAGATCAAACCCAAGCCTGCATATTTAAAAATGAAAAAGAACCACGCCCCCATAGTGATGATTGCCAAGGCAAGGGACATGTTCAGATCTGCAGTGCCTGGGCGGATCCATGGTTCGACGATGTGTCCATGAGCATCTTTCATCCCGATAGAACCGACGCCAGGAAAGAGCCCTGCCCAATTTTGCACCAGGATGAAAACAAAGATAGAGGAGGTCAGCCAGAAGGTTGGGCCGACCAATTTTTTCCCGACGATGGGACCAGATATGTTCCTAACCACGTCGATGACGCTTTCAACCAGGATTTGCCCCTTGGTCGGGATAAGGGTAGGCTTGCCAACCAGTAATTTGATGAGGCCAATTATAACTAGGCAGACGACCCAGCATGTCACCATGGAGTTGGTTATCGGCAAGGGGCCAATTTTGAATAGCTCCTGCGCTGCAGCACTTACGCCGTGGTGCCCCCCTTCCCCGCCACTAGCGAGCAGGGGGCTGGAGGCAAAGGCCAGCCCCGATATGCCTAAGGTAAATTTGCTAATGAGGTATTTCATGCGTGTCCGCAGGTGTATAAATAAAGTCAGGCGCAAGAAAATGTTGGTGCCACGCAAGCCGTCAAATTGAATTAGTAAATATTATAAATCCAGAGGGTTTTTAGTAGAACCTCTAATACCAAAAGCATGCTGTTCCACGTGGAACATTTTTGGGAAATCGTACGACAGTGACGCGGAGCAAAGGATTATGCCCTTCTTTTTGCCGCGTCCAGGGCGACCATCAAGACAGAGATGTCGGCCGGGTTTACCCCGCTGATCCGGCTAGCCTGGGCCAGAGTCTCTGGAGCGACTTCGGAGAGTTTGGCTGCACTCTCTTTACGGAGCCCGGGGAGGCCCAAGTAATCAAAATTTCGGGAAATCCTGATCTTTTCCAAATGTTGTAGTTTTTCGGCAGCTTTCCGCTCCCGATCCAGATACCCTTGGTAGCGGACAAGGTAAAGGATTTCATCGCGAGCAGGCTTGGACAAGGAGAGGAAAGCGTCGGGCCAATGAGGGGGTTCCCCACCCCTGCGGATGATTTCGGCAAAAGTACCTTCGGCTACCCTGTCCCTTTCCAAACGAGCCGGCCATCCTTCGATCGCCAGGACTTTTTCCCTAATCTTAGCCAGCCTTTCCGGCGAAACGAGACTGTGCTTTTCGGCGTGATGGAAGAGCCGTTTTTCAGCACTGCCATGGTTCAGGCAAAGCCTGAACTCAGCCCGACTGGTGAACATCCGGTAAGGTTCCTTTGTACCTTTGGTGACCAAGTCGTCAATCAAAACCCCGGTGTACGCTTCGTCACGGCGAACCACCATTGGAGCTTCCCCACGGACTTTCAGGACTGCATTAACACCGGCGACCAAACCCTGGCAGGCAGCCTCTTCGTAACCGGATGTCCCGTTTATCTGGCCCGCAAAAAACAAGCCCGAGACCATCTTCGACTCCAGGCTCGGGTATAGTTGGGTAGGCGGGGCGAAGTCATATTCGACAGCATAGGCAGGACGGAGCATCGCAACATTTTCTAACCCGGGGATGGTCTTGAGCATCTCCGTCTGTACTTCAAACGGCAAGCAAGTGGAAAGGCCGTTGATATACCACTCGTCTGTATTTCGGCCTTCCGGCTCAAGGTAAAGTTTGTGGCGCTCTTTGTCAGCAAAGCGGACGAATTTGTCTTCGATGCTCGGGCAATATCTCGGACCAACACAATCGATCTCGCCACTGTACATTGGGGAGAGGTGAAGGTTTTCCCGGACAATTTCCTCTGTCCGGTCAGTGGTATGGGTCATCCAACAGGAAACCGGCTTCGTCCCAGGCTCCCAACCAGCAAGCTCTTGTCCCGGATGTTCCACGTGGAACAAACCAGCCCTACCGTAATTGTCGGGATAGGTGTCGTGAAATGCGAAAAGGGTCGGGGACTCGTCACCAGGCTGCTCCTCCATTTTCGAAAAGTCCAGGGATCCCCCCAGCAACCTCGGGGGTGTACCTGTTTTAAGGCGTTCCAAAACAATACCGGCCTCAAGGAAACTGGAAGACAACCCCTTGGCCGTATGGTCACCGAGCCGGCCACCTTCCGCTTTCTTCTGCCCGATGTGCATCAAGCCACGGAGGAAAGTCCCCGTAGTGACAATTACGGCCTTCGCATAAAATTCGATCCCGAACGAGGTTCGTACCCCCACCACTGAGTCCCCTTTGAAAACCAAACCTTCCACCATCGCCTGGAAGAGGGTAAGGTTATCCTGCAACTCCAGGGTATGCTTCATCCGGAATTGGTAAGCCTTCTTATCACATTGGGCGCGCGGAGCTTGGACTGCCGGCCCTTTGGAAGTGTTGAGCAACCTGAACTGGATCGCGGTCGCATCCGTGTTCATGGCCATAGCTCCGCCAAGTGCATCAATTTCCCGCACGATCTGCCCTTTGGCCTGCCCCCCGATTGCCGGGTTGCAGCTCATCTGTGCAACCGTATCGAGGTTTCCTGTCAACACTAAGGTATCCGCCCCCATCCTAGCCGATGCCAAGGCCGCCTCGCAACCTGCATGACCCGCCCCGCAAACAATGACGTCGTAGGGCTGGCCCTGGCCGTATTTCAAACTACCTCGCATCCTTCCTCTAAAGCTGGATGACCGATGGAATTCAAGGCAAATCAATTACATATATTTTATTATTATTGAATGTATTTACATTCACATAATTGGTTAAGTCAACCCCAATGGCACACTGGCAGGGGAGGGGACTCAGAAAAATTAACCTCGGTGCAGAAGTAGCGAAGGTGACATCGTGGCAAAGGAATAGAAGGACTTCATCATCCCGTTCGATCAGCCGGTTTACCAGGTTGAGGGCTTAGCTACATTTGGGCACAACGTTTTGGCCAGGTTTCTTCAACGGTTCCGGGTTCATCCGAGCCCCGCCCATGTGGGCGTAACCTGCTGGCGCGATTTCAATATCCCCAAGGATCCAACCCGGCTCCCTCGAACAGCCTTCGTACCCTTCCAGTATCCGTAATTGGGCCAGGGCTTAACGGCTGCGGTTGGGGTGCTGACACCTTCCCTTAGCTCGAATTACTGGGCGAAGGCCTTGATCACGAACACGCCGCCCCGGGCTGTCGCCTTTTTTGTAGTGTTGAACACCACCTCGATAATCGGATACATCAAGTTAT
>JAYPDO010000064.1:0-22006 GCA_038125285.1 Opitutia bacterium | reverse complement strand
TAAAACAGCATTGTATCTCTGTATTATCTGCTCAGATGGAAGAAACTCCCGAGCTTAACTTTGCGCCATTTATCCAGATGAATACACAACCAATAAGGGTATTGCCAAAGAAAGATATACCCTAACCGGTTGGACAAATCCGGTCCATCCATCATTTTTTCCTCCGTGCTTTCTTGGCAGGTGCTTTCTTCTTTTTCTTTTGGTCGGGTGGGGGAGTGGGGGGTTCTACGTCGCCAGGCTCGATGTCGATGCCGAAAATGTCGGCCAGGCTATCGTCTTCGATATGGTCGGATTCTCCGCCCAAGCCAAGGCTGTCCAGCACATCGGCCGAGTCGAGGAGTTCTTCGTGATCCAACCCACGGAGTTTGAAGAGGAGGGTTGGGTCTTCGTCAAACCTAACTCCTATTCCATAAAGGACGGCTGCATTATGTTTGCAAAGGCCCGCCCAGTCAGGGCAGTCGCATTCCAAAGAAATTTCAGCTGGTGAAGGGAATAACCCGGTGTCCCGGGCAATGACGTGTTCCATGACGGCTCCGTCGAGCTTCCCTTCCAGCAACTCCATTAGGGATCCGATTTTGCCGGAACACTCCTTTTTCAGCTTCTTCCAACGTTCTTCTGCCAAGGGGTCGATCTTCCCTTTGATACAATAAACTGAGCCATGGCTTCCAGAAACCTTGGCCTCGATCCTTCCGGCCGTAAGTTCCAGGTGGACCACTGCCCCGTGCCGTATATAGCTTCTGCCCCGCGGGAGGCGGTTGGAGTAATCGGAATAGGATTCCAGGTGCTGGCACCAGGACTTGCCCCAAAACGTTGTCACAATGTTCCGGCGGCCTTGAATATCTACTGGATTTACGGAAGTCCCCTTCTTGCGGAGCTTGGCCAACAACTTTTTGGCCTTCTCCTGTTTCTTGCCGACTGATTCGTATTCCGGGTAATCGTTGTAGTATCTGGACATGGGCGAAGCCGTTTTGGTGTTATACAGTGGCGCGGTTGATGTCCAGGGAGACCATTCGGATGAGTTCTTCGTCCGTCATTTCAGTCAGGGTTTGTTCCCCGCCGCCTTCCAGGACTTCCCCGGCCAGTTGCTTTTTGGATTCGATCATGGCGTCGATTTTTTCCTCCACCGTTCCTTGTGTGACAAATTTATGGACCAAGACATTTCGCTTCTGCCCGATCCGGAAGGCCCGGTCGGTCGCTTGGTTTTCTACGGCGGGGTTCCACCACCTGTCAAAGTGGATTACATGGGAGGCGGCAGTCAGGTTGAGGCCGACCCCGCCCGCCTTGAGGGAGAGGACAAAAAAAGGCGGGCCGTCTTCCCGTTGGAAGGCAGAGACCATTTCCTTGCGGCTTTTTACTGAGGTGCCGCCGTGCAATGCCAGGCCCGGAACCCCGAACAAGGATGCCAGGAAGTCTGCCAACGGCCCGGAAATTTCTTTGAACTGGGTAAAGACCAAAACTTTCTCCTGCTTGGCCGCAATTTCTTCGCAGATTTCCCGGAGCCTGCCGAATTTGCCACTATCTTCCGGGGGGTAGCCACCACTACCCAGGAGGTGGTCCGGGTGGTTGCAGAGTTGTTTGAAGCGCATGAGGTAAGCCAACACCAATCCGCGCCGTTTCATTGGGTCTGGATCGGGGGAGTCCAGGAGGGCCTCTTCCAATTCCCCCACTAGGTTTTGGTAGAGGAAGGCTTGGCGTTTGGAAAGGGAGCAATGGGCCGTGATTTCTGTTTTGTCCGGGAGGTCGGAGATGATAGAGCGGTCGGTCTTGAGCCGCCGGAGGATGTAGGGCTGCACAAGCTGGCGAAGGGGCGCGTAGGAAGTCGGCACCCGGGATTCGAGCCGTTTGACGAACCCTTTGAAATCTGTCGAGGAGCCGAGCAAGCCGGGATTGAGGAAATCAAAGAGGGACCAAAGGTCGGAAAGGCGGTTTTCCACCGGGGTCCCGGTCAGGGCGACCCGGGCTTTAGCCTTGAGCTTTTTGATGGCGCGGGCTTGCTGGGAACCTGTGTTTTTGATGGCTTGGGCTTCATCCAGGATGACTAGATCCCACCCGACCTTCTGTAGCCATTCCTGCCTCCGGCTCAAACCGTAAGAGGTGAGCAGCAAATCCACCCCTTCCAACCCAGCCACGGGATCCTTAGCCAAGCCTTCCAATTCCTCCGGGCTACAGGAGGACAGGTGGGCGACCTTGTACCGAAGGTTCGGGGCAAACTTGTCCAGCTCCGAAGTCCAGTTGGCCAACAAGGAAGTGGGCAGGATGAGCAAGGAGATGTGCTTGCCTGGCCGGCGGCGGCATTCCAGCAAATGGGCAATGACCTGGATTGTCTTGCCCAGACCCATGTCGTCCGCCAGGCAAGCCCCGAGACCCAGGGTTGTGGTGAAATCGAGCCATGTGGCGCCCAGCTCCTGATAGGGTCGCAAAGTCGCTTTTAGACCGTCCCGTTTGCAAGCTTGGGCAAGTTCATCCGGATTCCTAAGTTTCCCGAGGATTCCGGCCAACCATTCCCCGGCGTTGATGAAGGACCATTCCGCATCCCCGCCCTCATCCCCCAAATCCCCACCGGGCATTCCCGATGCACCGGCCAGCATTCGCATCCCTTCGATAAAGGAAACCCCGTCGGGGTAGTCCCCGGCAATCTGCTCCCAATGCGCCAGGGCTTCCTGGAGTTTCCCCTGGTCCACCTCGACCCATTGCCCCCGGAACAATACCAACCCTTCTTCCCCTGAGGCCATCAATTCCTTGAAATCTTCCTCCCCAAGCGTTTCTCCGCCGAGGCTGACGGACACATCAAAATCCATCAGGGATTGTGCCGACAACTGCCCCTTTTCCCTTCCCCCGATTTGTACGCTGACCCTGGCTTTCTTCCTCTTTTTCCACCAATCCGGCAGATGGACCAACACTCCCCCCGATTCAATTTGTTCGACCTGCTTGAGGAATTCGTAGGCTTGCCGGGGCTCCCAGGCCAAGGCTTGGTACACTTGGCCGGTCTTGACCAGCCTGTCCACCAATTCACTGGCTCCGGCTGCCCGTTGCACAGGTGAAAGGAGCTTGAGGAGCGCAGCCTTGTTTTCCGGCCAGGCATATTCTTTGAGAGCCTGCTTGAGCGGCAAATACTGCACCCGCTTCCCGTCCCCGGACAATTTCCTGGAATAAGTCGCCATAAAGGCAAAAGGCTTCTGGGGATCACGCTTGTTTTCAGCTAGATGGAAACTGACCCGCCCCAACCGGTGCCACAAAGGAGCCCTCTCCGAAAGGAAGCCACCAAGCCCACCTGGGTGATCCGAGACCTCGGAACGCACCCAACTGTCCAAAGCCTGCCAAGCGGCAGCCAAAGTATCCTTGCCCACATACTCCGCGCCTTTCATCGAAGGGAGCCGCAGCACCATCATCCCTAACTCCGCCTCCGGGGGCAATGGCTGCTCCCCGGGGTCACCCGACTCCGGAACGGCGGAATGGCAAAGGGCGGACAAGTACATCCTCCCGAACTCCCTCCAATAGGAACAGCAGGGAGCCAAGGACTGCTCGGATTTGTAAATCGCCAAAGCAAAAAGTCCGGAACCTTGCCCCTGGGAAAAAGCCGTACAGAGGGATTTTTCAGCAGGGGAAAGTTCCCCCTCGCCCTCAAGCATCAAATGCCCTGAAGGCAGTACGCAAACCCGGTTGGCCATATGCTTAAAAGTTGCCGGAAACAATTACTCGGCAATGCAGAACAAATGCTTCTCGCCACGGACCAGCAGTTTCCCACCAACCGGAACCGGGGAGGCGATGACGCGCTCGCCCATGTTGTTTTCATGGAGGAATTGGAAGCCCTTGGAAATGTCGGCGGTGAGGATGGTGCCGTCTTCACGTGCGGCGTATAGGTTGTTTCCGGCGACAACCGGGGAGGCGTAGTAACTATCCTTCCCTCGGGGGAACTGGTCTTCCCAATGGCTTTTGCCTGTGGCTGGATCTATGCAATGGACTTCGCCCCGATCCCTCAGGACATAGACCTTCCCGCCAGCCACGGCGGGAGTTGGGACGAAGGAGCCAGAGTCGTCACGTGTCCAGGCTCTGTGGGTTTCGGTGACATCGCCTTTGCCGCCGAGTTGAATCCCCCCGAGATGGCTACCCCGACCATAGGGGACTATGGCCATATCCCCGGCGACGACATGGGAACCGACCACCACCCAGTTGTTCTTTTCCTGCGGGTTGAAGCCTTTGCAAATCCAGAGGATTTTGCCGTCGGCCGCATCATGGGAAGTCAACCTTTCCGCGCCCCAAACCAGGATGGTCTCCTTGCCATTCTCCTGGCGGACGATGGGGGTGGCGTAGCTGTGGTCGCCTTCACGAGGCGTATCGTAATTGCGCTCTACCTCCCAGGCAGCTTTTCCGGATTTCTTGTCAAAGGCAAGGAGCCAGGAGTCCTTGTTCCGCATCAAGGCGATAATCACATTCTCCTTGGTCAACACCGGCGATGTACCGAAATCCCAGTAGAGGGAGTCCTTGCCGTAGCTCTGAAGGTTCTTTTGCCAAAGAATATTGCCGTCCTGGCCAATTGCGGCCAAATTTCCGCTTTTGAAAAGGGAGAAGAAGCTTTTCCCGTCATCGGTCACAACCGAAGGGTTACTCCCGGACCCGTTACGGTGCTTACCAGCCCGTTCCGCCCCCACTCCCGTTTGCCAAAGTTTTCTCCCGGCCCAGTCATAGGCCAAAACCGCATCCTGGCCATCGGCCCCGCAAGTCAGGACAATCTTCTCCCCCCAGACAATCGGCGTCGAACACCCCTTACCTGGCAACTCCGCCTTCCACGCTACGTTCTCAGTGCTGCTAAACTTCGCCGCATATTTTCCCCGGTCCGAACTCCCGGAATTGTCCGTCCCCCGCCATGCTGGCCAGGATCTGTCAGGTTGCCCGGCGGCCAGCAATGGAATGGAAACGAAGAACGCAAGTAGGGAAGGGATTGGTTTCATATTTTCTAGACAATTGAAAGGCATCACAAAGGCCGGACTACGAGTTTCTCCAAAAACCAATTCCCTGGGGCTTCCACACCAAAATGAGGGGTGGAGTCGATGCGGAGGGTTTGGCCTGCGAGGAGGACGCCGTGTTGGTCTCGGGAGTCATTGTCGGCGTCCATGCAGTAGATGGCAAGGGGGGAAGCGTAGCCGAGCTGGACGAATCCCCCGCAGGAGCCTTCTTTCCCGGCGCGGAGGGAGATGGATTGGACGAGGACATTCTTTTGGAAACGGATGGTGACGGCTTCGCCCCCGTCCACCCTGTCCGGGGATCCCCCGGTAATGCCGAGCCCGCCCACCGAGAGGGCTTTCCGTCCGCCCACGGTTAACAGTTCCGTGCCGAGCTGGGAAGGGATATTGCCGGGGGCTGTCCAGTCAAAGGTAACGGCGGGCTTTAGCGGGAGGCTCGCCAAGCGGTGGCCGCCCGTGTTGCGGTGCAGCAGGGCGATGCGGCTCAGGTGCTCGACCAGGGGTTGTTTGCAGGGCTCGCCGATAAGGTTTTTTTCCTCCTTGGGGTCAGAGGCCAAGTTGTAGAGGGCATACGGCCGGGCTTGGCCCAGGCGGACTAATGTAGAGTCAAAAAACAACTTCCACTTGCCCTCCCAGATCCTTCCGTCCACTTCAGGGGAATCTAATCGCAAGGCAACGGCGGCAGGATCAGGCTTGGATTCCTTGTGATCATTGTGGAAAATAGGACGAGAGGGGAGTTGGCCGCCTTGCCAAGCGGGGAAAGTGTCAAAGCTATCCTCGCCCCCAAGACCGCACTGGGCTGGATCCGGAAGGGTTTTCCCAAGGATGGTGCTGAATGTGGAATACAAGTCCTGGAGGGCAATGAGTTCTCCGCTCACGTTTCCCGGGGTGCCGTCATTCCCGTCCCCGACATTCCCGGCGGGCCATGACACGATGAAGGGGACACGGTGCCCGCCTTCGAAGGCCGAGCCTTTGTTGCTCCGGAACGGGCCCGTCGCGGTTTTGGCAAGGATTTCAGCCCCGTTATCGGACGTGAAGATGACGATGGTGTTATCCTGGAGCAAATGGCCAGGGCGGCGTGGGTCTTCCGTGGATTGGAGGTACCCGAGGAGCGCCCCCAGGGCGACATCGTTTTCGTAGACAAAATCATACCTCACCTCCATGAGGCGTCCGGCTTTGGACAGGGCGGCACCGGAGACCTGTTTGCCATCCACAGACTGGGTCGGGGTGTAGGGGCTGTGGTTGGAATTGGACGGGTAGTAGAGGAAGAAAGGCTTTTTCCGGGAGACGGCATCCCGGAGGAAAGCCTGGGCATGGGCGGCATGGCGGGAGCCCAGGCCATGGAGGTCGTACGCATTGGGGCCTTCCTTGACGAGTTCCTTGCCATTCCCTGTCGCCCCGGCAACTTTCCGGCCATGCAAATGCCCCGGGCCGATTTTTTGGGTAGAGGAGTTGCGGTCGCCCCGTTTGTTTTTCCCGACATCCGGGCCGGAAGTACCATGGGAACGGGAAGTGTAGCGGCAAAAGTCGAAACCATGGTCAAGGGGACAATCCGCCAGGAGCTTAGTGAGGTCCGCATCTTCCCACCCGGCGGCCGGGGAACCATCCGTCTGCCGGTAGCGAAGCCCGACATGCCACTTTCCGACGATCCCGGTGTAGTAGCCTTCGGACTTAAAGAGGGTCGCGAGGGTGGGGCGATCCGGCTCGATGAGCGGGTCGCCTTGGGCACCGTAGAGGACAAAGTGCTTCAAGCGGCTCCGGAATGCGTAGCGGCCAGTCAACAACCCGTACCTGGTGGCGGTACAACGGGAGGAGGGGGTGTGGGCGTCCGTGAACAAAACCCCCATCCGGGCAAGTTTTTCCATTTGCGGGGTGGAGAGCTGCGCGGAATCCGGGTTCCCAGTGAAAAACTGGTAGGAGGAAGTGTCGCCCATGCCCATGTCGTCGGCCATAAACAGGACGACGTTTGGCGGGGGCAAAGCTGCCGCCAAGGCAAAGCTTGGAATGAAAAGGAGAGGCAGCCTTTTCACTACTGGGGACGCTGGGAAGATTTTGCGCCTTCGGGCCGGGGCATGGCCGCCGTCGGGCGCCGGTTGGCCTTGATGTCCTGGACATGGGCATCGTAGGCGGCTTGCAACCTTTTCACCACTTCCGGGTACATTTTGGCAAGGTTGGCGGTCTCCCCGATATCAGCGACCGTGTCGTAGAGTTGGACTTTCGGGGCGTCAGGAGACGGTTTTGCCACAGGCTGTTTCTTGTTGCCGCGACGGCCGCCTTGCCCTTCCGGCCAAGGGTAGAATTTCCATTTCCCGCTCCGGACGGTCCCGGGGCCATGCATCAGGACGTAATTTTCATGCGGGCTTTTCGCGCCTTCCTGGCCGGACATCAGCGGCCAGATGTCCAGGCCGTCGATTTTGCGCCCGGAAAGTTTCCCCCCGGTCAATTTCGCCAGGGTTGGCAGGACGTCGATGGAGCAGGCCACTTCCCGGCACACGGTCCCGGACGGGATTTTCCCTGGCCACCACATGACCGTAGGCTCCCGGATCCCGCCATCATAAACACTGCCTTTCTTGGCCCGAAGGGGAAGGGAACTCCCGGCGGCGGCCCCGTTGTCACTGGTGAAGAGGACAAGGGTATTTTCCGAAAGCCCTTCGTCCCGCACAGCCTGGAGGATCTGGCCGACAGACCAGTCCACTTCCTCGATGGCGTCCCAAATCAATTTGCCAGTACGGCCTTCGAACTCTTTGGAAACAGCCAAGGGATAATGCACCATCGTATGGGGCAGGTAGAGGAAGAAGGGGTTGCCTTTATTTTCCTTAATGAACCTGACCGACTCCTCGGTGTAACGCTTTGTGAGCGTGCTTTGGTCGGCAGGGTATTCGATGACTTCCTCTCCCCGCATGAGGGGCACCCAGTTTTTCTTTTTATGGCCGCCTGCGACTTCTTCCCGGGACAAGCCCTCGCGTGCCGAAAGGTTTCCGGCAAGTTTGTTGGACGGGTCGATCCACATGTCGTTGCTGTAGGGGATGCCAAAGTAACTATCGAAGCCCTGGTAGGTCGGCAGGCAAGGAGGCAAGTGCCCGAGGTGCCATTTCCCGACACATGCCGTCTTGTAGCCGTTGTCCTTGAGCATGTCGGCAATGGTTTGCTCGTCGGGGTGCAAGCCCTGGGTACTGTTGGGGAACAAGACCGCGCCCATGCTGAGCCGCTGGTAATGGGTCCCGGTCATCAGGGCGGTGCGGGAGCCGGAACAGACGGCACAACCCACATAAAAGTCAGAAAACACCATGCCTTCCTCTGCCATCCGGAGGAGTTCCGGGGTGCGGGGCCCTTTGGCTCCGTTGAACTCGACGTCGCCATAGCCCATGTCATCGATAAATATGACTATGACATTAGGCTTGCCCGCGGCATGGGCCAGGAAAGGAAGAAGAAGGAAAGGAAGGAATCTGGCCATCTTTGTGGGTACTTGGTCGTTTATTATTTGTCCCGGGCTTCCGGGGATTTGCCGCCGCCTTCCCTCTGTGGAGGCGCAAGGCGCATTTCCAGGAATTCGTATTTGTCCAGGGAGCCGCTCCCATCTTTGTCAGCATCCTTGAAAGTCTTTTCCCCACGCTCATTCAACCGGCCCTCGGACATCCGGCCATATTCCTCAAGGGTAACTTGGCCGTCGCCACTCTTGTCATACGCACGGAACTGCTTCCCCAGCTTGCTGTACTTGAAACGGTTTTCCACGGAAGGACGCCTTTCCGGACTCCCTCCACCATCCAAGTGGATTGCACGGCGTACAGCCTGGAAACCAGCCAAGTCCAAAGAGCCTCCGCCGCCCTGCTTCTCGAACAACGCCATCCATTTCTCGCCTCCGCCTTCCCCGTAGAGACGCTTGAACTCTTTGGTGGAGATGGCACCGTCTTTATTCACATCGGTGCCTTTAAAAATCCTTTCTTGCTCTTTGTCGAAAGCTCGGTCGAGCAACGCCGTGAGGCGGGAATCCGGTTTTTTTTGGGCTGGGGCACCTTCGCGGTCTGCGGAAAGATCCAAAGCAAGGAAGGGCAACAAAAAGAGGATAGGATGGGTTTTCATAGGGGTTAAGAATGATTAGGAGTGAATGGGGACAGGACATGGGATCCGGCCTTCCCCCGCAAGTAAGAAGAAAGTCGGGCAACAAATTTACTTATCGCCCTGGACAGGGTTTTCGGAGAATATCACTGGATCATGAAACCTGAAAAAACCCTCTACTTCCGCAAGAAGCTCGAAGCCCTCAGGAAAGAAACCAAGGAATTTCTCAATTCCAGCAAGGATGCGTCAGGAACTGTCCATTTGGACACGGCGATCGGGCGGCTTTCCCGGATGGATGCGATGCAAGACCAGCAAATGGCGCTGGAAATACGCCGTAGGCGGGAAAACCAGCTCCTGCGGATCGAAGCAGCCGTCGAAAGGTTGATCCAGGGGACTTACGGCCAGTGCCTGTCCTGCAAACAACCTATCTCCGAAGAACGTCTGGAACTAAGTCCTGACGCCCCTCTGTGTGTGAAGTGCAGCCGGTAGCTGTCCGTACCATTATTCTCCAGGCGGAGAACTCAGGCTGGCCAAGGCTTCATCCTCGGATGGGAAAATCTGGATTACCTGCCCTTCTTCAGCTTGTTCGTTGAGGGTTTCCCCTTGGTCGGAACCCCCGAAGACGGCAGCCTTAATCTTGGCTTCGTTGAATTTGTCGATGAGGTGCTGGATGACAGGGCGCCATGAACGCTCCGGCATTTCCAGTTTGCTGATGTCAATGATTGCCTTCTTGATCGCGCTAGCGGCAGCATTTGTAACACCTTGTTGAGCAATGGTGAGAAGGAGGGACTGGTCGGATTCGTCACTGTCTGCCGGGAGAATGACGTGAACGACATCGTCGATGGCATTGAAGTATACGCTGGAAGGGTCGAGCTTGAGTGCGCGCAGGACCGATGACTCCAATTGCCGAGGCGAAGCCTGCTTATCGACAAACATGTCCATCCCCGCATCCCGGCCGCGTTGTTTGACCGCTTTGTCCCCAGGAGGGACTGTCGCCATAACGGGGATGCCCCTGGTCTTGGGGTTTTTCAAGAGTTTGCGGTAAAAATCGAAGGGTGCGTCGGGATTAGGCAAATTGAGACTGAGGATGACCAGGGCATAATTCCCTTGTTCCAACTTCTCGGTGGCAAGTCCGATATTGCCCGCGTTTTCAATCCTAAAGGGTCTCTTGGAAAGGCTGGTCTGGACGGCTTTGACCATTTGGGGGCGGTTGTCGACCACAAGAATTTCGAGTTCGTTGTCGGTGGACAGGGTATCGGTGTCCGGCAACAAATTGTGGAGCTTGGTCGTAGTGTTGTGGAGGCGGCGAGCCAAAGTGTAGATTACCTTCCTAGCAACGTTCGGCGCCTCAGTCACCAACTTGTCCGCGCTTATGGCCATGTGCATCACCACGGATTCGGTTTTCGCACGGACAGTCGTGGCACAAGGCTGGTGAAGAATGTCGCTCATTTCCCCGAAAATCGTTCCCGGTGCACGGAGTTCGGTAATAATCTTGTCGCCTTTGATCACTTCCAAAATCCCGTGTTCGAGGATCCAGAAACCATTGTTGGGCTGACCTTCTTGGAGGATAACTTCGTAAGGTTGGTAAGTTGTGCCGCCTTTCATGTTTGGGAAAATTAAGAGTATAGAGCTTTGAGCAATATCCACGACCCTATTTCGATTCAACCAAAAAGGTCCATACAGCAAAGGATTAGGCAATAAAAGCCTTCCGTAAGGCAGCCTGGTGAAGGGAGCAGGGGTCAGGACATGATTTTGTAGATGGGGTCTACATGCTCCACCCCGACGAGCTTCCTGTCCAAGCCGCCGTAAAAATAAGATAGCTTGTTCGGGTCGATACCCATAAGATGCAGAGCGGTGGAATGGAGGTGCTTGACATGCAAACGGTCCACGGCGGCTGCACTCCCCAACTCGTCCGTCTGGCCATAGCTGATACCGCCTTTGATGCCGCCCCCGGCCATCCACATGGTGAAGCCATAGGAGTTATGGTCGCGGCCGGTGCCTTTGGCATATTCGGCAGTGGGTTGGCGGCCGAATTCGCCGCCCCAGATGACGAGGGTTTCGTCGAGGAGGCCTTGTTGTTTAAGATCTTTGAGGAGTCCTGCGATTGGCTTGTCGGTATTGCCAGCGTGGAAACTGTGGTTCTTTTCCAGGTCACCATGGGCGTCCCAATTGGCGTCGTTATGGTTGCCCCCGGAGTAGATTTGGATGAACCGCACACCCCGCTCGACAAGCCTGCGGGCAAGAAGGCATTTGCGGCCAAAGTCGTCCGTCCGTTCACTGCCGATCCCGTAAAGGTCTTTGATGTGCTGCGGTTCTTTTTCGAGGTCGATGGCTTCAGGGGCGGCTGTTTGCATTTTGTAAGCCAGCTCATAGTTGGCGATGCGGGCGGAGAGGTTGGTGTTGTCGTACCTTTCGGAGAGGTGGCCCTCGTTGAACTTACGGAGGTGGGAAAGGAGCGTCTGTTGCTCTGCAGCGGCCATGCCCCGGGCATTCTGGAGGTCAAGGATCGGGGTGCCCTGGGAGCGGAAGAGGGTGCCCTGGAAACTGGCGGGCATGTAGCCACTGGACCAGTTTTTCGCCCCGCTGATCGGGCCGCCGGTAGGATCGAGCATGACCACAAAGCCGGGCAAATCCTGGTTCACGGACCCAAGGCCGTAGTTAAGCCAGGAGCCCAAGGAGGGACTACCGCTGCGGATGGAGCCGCTGTTCATCATCAGCATGGCCGAGCCGTGGATCGGGGAGTCTGCGGTCATGGAGTGCAGGAAGGCGATGTCGTCCACACAAGTGCCGAGGTTGGGGAAGAGGTCGGAGACCATTTTGCCACACTGGCCGTAGGGCTTGAACTGCCATTTGGGGCCGACGACACGGCCTTGGTTCCTCTTGCCCCCGCGCCCGAAAGTTTTTACATCGATGGTCTTGCCGTCGAGCGGGTATAAATCCGGCTTATAGTCGAAGGTGTCCATGTGGCTCGGGCCACCGTACATGAAGAGGAAGATCACGTTCTTGGCCTTAGCCTTGTGATGGCCGTCCTTTGGGGCGAGCGGCCCTTGGGGAATACTGGCGGCGGCATTGACTTTGGGGGTGAAGAAGCCGTCCTTGGCAAGCATGCCGGTCAGGGCAAGGGCGGGAAAGCCGCCGCCAATATTTCGAAGCATCTCGCGCCGGGAAGTATGTCCGCAAAAAGTGTTGTAGGGTTTGGGATTGTGGCTCATGGCAGGTAGGGGGGTATTATATTTTCCAGGAACTCAGGGGACGGAAGGAACCCGGGTTATTAAAGTGGATTCAATCCAAATAGACGAATTCGTTCAAGTTGATGGTGAGAAGGGCGAAGCGTTCTAGGGCCTGCCCGTCAGAGACCCCTTCGATTCCCGCAATCTCACGGATCATCTCAAGGCCAGCCTGGATTTCCTTTTCCCCCGGCTCCCGGCAAAGGGCGACCCGGAAGGCTTCGCGGACTTGTTCCTTGGCGGAATCGGAGGTTTGGCGAAGCCGGGCGGCTAGATCAGCGGCGGCTTGGTTGATCATCTCGCTGTTGAGGAGGGTAAGCGCCTGGGTGGGCACAGTCGTATTAAAACGGACGGCGCACGGGGCATCGGTGTCCGCCATGTCATGCCCTTGGAGGAGTGGCATTTTCAAAGAACGGCGAACTTTCACATAAACGCTGCGCCTGTAGTCGTGCTCTGGCCCGGAAAGGCCATTCCAACCGGCACCAAAACGGGAAGCCGTGGCGAGGATTTCTTTGGGCATGGGAGGAGTAATGCTAGGACCGGCCATCCGGAGGTTGAGCTTGCCAGTAAGGTTTAGGATGGAGTCGCGGAGTTCCTCGGCAGTAAGGCGACGCATGTCTTGGCGCCAGAAGAAGTCGTTGAGCGGGTCGGCCTTGTAGGATTTGTCATTGGGGGCGGAGGACATTTGCCAGGTGTTGCTGGAGAGGATGGTCTTGTGGAGCTTTTTAAGGGACCAACCGTTTTCCACAAACTCGGCAGCCAGCCAGTCGAGCAGCTCGGGATGGGTAGGCTTGTCCCCGGCCAAGCCGAAATCGCTTGTGGATTTTACAATACCGCGCCCAAAATGGAAATGCCACGCACGGTTGGCCATCACCCGGGAAGTTAGGGGGTTGTCTTTGCTTGCAATCCACTCGGCCAGGACACGGCGTTTGCCGGAGGAGTTGTTCACCGGATAAGATTCCGGGATTTCTGCGGCAGCCCCGCCAAGTACAACCGGAAAGGCGGTTGTCACTTGGTCCCCACGGAGCCGAGGATTGCCCCGGGCGAGGATGTGGACAGACGCAGAACCACGCTCGGAGACAGCCAGGGCCTTCGTCTTGGAATTTTCCATTTTCGTGGCCAGGCTTTCGGCAAGCTGTTTGGCGCGGCGGTTGTAATTCCCAAAATCCTGCTTGGGAAGGACGCTTTTGGCATATTTCCTGAAAACATCGGCAAAGGTGGGTTCGTCCCCACGGAGCGTACTGAGGCCTACGTCAATGTACTGCCCGCCCCCTGTCTGCTTGCAATGGACGGCGATAGTGTTTTTCCCAGTTTGGAGGAGAAGTTCGGCCTTTTGGTAAATATCCAGGACGATATACCCCGTCGTGTAGCCTTTCGCAGTATGGACCAACCCCCCATTGAGGTAGATTTCGACATCCTCGTCATGATGGAGGTGCAGGGCCAAGTTCCCTGGGATGTCCCCAAGCCGGAAATCACGTCGGAGCCAGATATCCGGAGTATGCCAATTGGTCCTGACGACTGAACCCGGAGTCCCCTTACGGCCAAAACCGCCCAGGCTGGTTTGCCATTTGCTGTCGTCAAAGCTGATATCAAACCAGTTGTCGCCAGGCTTTTGGGTGGTAAATTCCCAGGCCGGGGAGGAATTCCTGGCATCCGGCAAGATATGGAGTGCTTTTCCTTCCTTAACGGTGTCCAGGGCGGCAGAAGAAGGGATTTTCACATCAGTGTATTGCTTGGCCATCGCGTCCCGGAACCTCTTTTCAATTTCGGAAAGAGCGATGCGATGCTCCTCTTCAGCCTTCTCTTTCGCAGCTTTTTTCTTCTGGAAAAGCGCCTCGTCATCCGGTTCTGGGATTTCGACCAAATTTGTGTTCCCATTGCCATGGGGAGTGATGTCATGGAAGAAGGCCAGCATGCTGTAATAGTCCTTCATCAGAAGTGGGTCGATCTTATGGTCGTGGCACCTAGCGCAGCCGATCGTGACGCCCAGGAAAGACTCCCCGGTGGTACGCAGGATGTCGTCCAGGTAGTCGTATTTGGCCAGGTCGCGGTCGGCTGGTTCGTCATCCCAAGTCCCGAGACGGTGGAAACCGGTAGCGATGATTGCGTCCGTATTGCGGCCTGGAAGTTCGTCCCCGGCAATTTGTTCTTGGATGAACCGGTCGTAAGGCTTGTCCTCGTTAAAAGCACGGATCACGTAGTCCCGGTATCTCCAAGCCTCGGGCTTGTCCCCATCCCGCTCGTATCCATTTGTCTCTGCGAAGCGGACCAAGTCGAGCCAATGGCGGCCCCACTTTTCCCCGTACTGTGGGCGAGCCAGGAGATCGTCCACCATCTTGTCAAACGCGGCGGGATCCTTGTCTTGGAGGAATGCCTGCACCTCTTCCGGGGACGGGGGAAGGCCCAGCAAATCATAAAAGAGCCTACGGATGAGCACTTCCTTGGAAGCCCTTGGGTTCGGCCGGAGCCCGGCATTTTCAAGTTTGGCCAGGACAAATTGGTCAATCGGGTTTTGGATCCACTTGGCATCCTTGGCTACCGGCGGGACAGGCTTTTTAACCGGCTGGTAAGCCCAATGCTGCCGGTCCAGGGCCGTAATGACTTTTCCCTGCGGGGCACTTTCCCCTTGGATCTCGTCCTCGGGAGGGAAGGGGAGACCGCCGGTTACCCATTTTGAGAGGATATCGACCTGCTCCTGAGGGAGTTTTTCCTTAGGGGGCATCTCATGGTCTTCGTCCTTGTAGCTAAGCATCTCCAGCAAGAGGCTCTTTGCCGGGTTGGCGGCATCATAGGCCGTCCCTTGGTCCCCCCCTTTCAAAATGCCCTCCCGGCTCGTGATCCGGAAGTTCCCCTTCAGCTTCTCTTCCCCGCCATGACAACGGTTGCAGCTCTTTTCAAGGATCGGCTTGACCTCGGTTTTGAAGAAGGCCGCCTGCTCAGAGGTCGGCTGTTGTTCCGCAATGGCTAGGGCGGCAAGCGTCAGGAAAGCGGCGGGCATGGTAGGCTGGATCTTCATTGGAAAGGTATATCGCAAAAGGTCGGATTTGGTAGGAATGGCAATCAGGGGTGTCCTATCCACTGTCATTCGAAGGTTGCCTCCAAATCCAAAGCGAACCAAGTAAAAAACCATGCTCAGAAACGACAAAAACCTATCTGAAACCGACATCCGCACGGAAGGGTCGGAGCTGGCGTTCCTCGTCGCTTCCCTTGCGGACAAGCGGCCTTGGTTGAAAACCGGCACGCTATGCAAATCCCTGGAGCGGCATAAAATGCTCCATCTCGGGGTAGCCAAAATGGTGCCACCATTTGAGATTGTACGGATGAAATTGGGGGGTACCTACTTCCTTGCCGGTTTGGGAGGGGAGGGAAGGGTCATCGTGGATGGCCGCTGGAAAACCTGCTCCCCCGGCCAAGCCTTCCTCCTCCCGCCGGGAACCCTCCATGCCTTTGAAGCCATGCCACGCCAGGAATGGGAATTTTGCTGGATCCGCTTCCAGGAAGACCTGCCAGGCCAACCCATTGCCGATGCCAACTCCCCCGTACTTGCATCCTTCGACGGCCGCCCGCTGCGCCACGCAATCCTCGGTTTGCACGAAGAAGCCAAAGGCCCGGCGAGGGGAGAGATGGAGGCCCGCTGGCTCGACCTCATTTTCCGCCATATCCAAATCTTTGCAGGCCCCCATCAGCTCGACCCCCGCCTCCAACAACTTTTCAAGGAAGTCGGGGAAACGATCGGCCAAGCCTGGGAAAACCAAAAGATGGCCGCAAAGGCATGCCTTAGCGAACGCCAGCTCGAACGCCTCTGCATCCGCCAACTGGGCCGCACCCCGCGCCAACACCTCATCTGGTTACGCATGCACCGCGCTGCCGCCATGCTTGCACAAGGCGAACTCAAAATCGAGGCCATCGCCCACGAGGTCGGCTATTCCAACCCCTTTGTCTTCTCCAGCACCTTCAAACGCTGCATGGGATGGGCACCTTCGGAGTACCCAAGGAGGGTAATGGCAATACAGCTTACTTCAAAGCCCGCTCCGTCATCTTCATGAAGTCGCCGGCCGCATCGGCCACTGTCTTCGCCGGACCGGTCATTTTAATAAAGATCGCCCCGCCCTTCGCACTGACGATCGCCCCGCGCAAGGCATACCCTTCCTTAGGAACCTTCTGGCCAAATGGGGGGCCGCTCATGTAAGTGCCTGCGGCCTCCACGAAAGTGACATCGATCCCACCAATCTTTTGCTCCTCGGACTTTTTGTCATGGACATCCTGGAACTGCCCGATCCAGCGGTCCACATTCGCCTGCACCCCACCTGCCCCACCCGGGCCAAAGTAGAAAAACACGAGCTCCGCCTCCCCGTCCTTGCCGGGGACTGAAAGCTGCGCCTTCCTCATCGAGGAGGTCGGCTGTTGCCATTTCCAGCCATCGGGTCGGGTGAACGTCAGGTCGTTGACCGGGAAAGTCGCGGGGCCTTCTTCAGCGGCCAGGGCACCAAAGCAAGGAAGGAGGAGGACGAACAAGGTGTAAGCGAGGAGTCTTTGAATCATAACGCCTCCCAAGATGGGGCCAGACAGCCGCCTGTCAACAAAGGCCTCGTTAGTCACACGGGGATTTTTGTACCAAGCATGGTCGCCATTTTCTTAGCATTGTCGGACAACAAACGCTTCACAATCCAACTCGATTACAAATTCTGATCCGGTCAAACCCGATTACAAGAAGTCACAGCAAGGAGGGGGGTCATCGTGCCCCCCTTCTGCATTTCCGGTTGCCTCCCACGGCAGGGAAGTAGAAATACACACCACCATGCTACGACCCCGCAAAAAATACACCGTCCACGACCTCCAAAAACTCAAAGGCCAGCGCACCCTCACCCACATCCACGTCAAATCCCCCGAAGAAGCAGCAGCAGCAGCCGAAGCCGGGGTCGACCTCATGAGCTGCAGCTTTGACTCCCCGGAAGCCCAAGCCCGCCTCCCGCATCTTGTCGCCGCCGCGCCGGACAGCTTCCTCTCCGCCGCCACCCCCCACGGCCTCGCCACCCCGGAAGAAGCCATCCGCATCGCTTTCCAAGCCCTCGAACTAGGCGCCAGCTCCGTCTACTGCTCCGCCAGCAACCGCATCATCGAAGCCATGGCCAACGAACGCATCCCCGTCGTCGGCCACCTCGGCATGGTCCCCCGCCACGTCACCTGGACCAACTACCGCGCCATCGGCAAAACCCCCGGAGAAGCCCTCAAACTCTACCACGACATGAAAGACCTCGAATCCGCCGGTGCCTACGCCGCCGAACTCGAAGTCGTCCCCCACCAACTCGCCACCTTCCTCGCCTCCCAGACCAACATGATCCTCATGTCCCTCGGCTCCGGAACAGGCTGCGACACCCAATTCCTCTTCTCCGACGACATCCTCGGCGACTACGACGAACGCCTCCCCCGTCACGCCAAAGCCTACCGCAACTTCCGGGCTGAACTCGACCGCCTCCAACAAGAACGCATCGCCGCCTTCAAAGAATACATCGCCGAAGTCCAGTCCGGCCAATTCCCCGCCCCCGAAAACCTCATCCAAGCCAAAGACGGCCTCGTCGAAGGCCTCAGAGAGGAACTCGGGCTTAGTTATACCATCCCTCAGAAATAATTTCCGGTTCGGGGCAAACCCGAAGATTTGGAAACAACTTTCAAGAAACGCTACAGGTCAGCTCATTTCCCGATACAAAAGTCCTGGAAAATCACGTCAAGGAGGTCTTCGGTGTCGAAGGAACCGGTTATTTGGGCGAGGGTTTCGAGGGCTTCGCGGAGGTCGCTGGCGGCGAGTTCGGCGGGGATGTGGTCCTGGAGTTTTTGGCGGCCTTCGAGGAGGAGTTGGCGGCCTTGGGAGAGGAGTTGGCGGTGGCGGGCGTTGACGACGACCGTGGCTTCGCCTGGTAGTTCGACAAGGGCTTCGAGGCGTTCGTGCAGGTGTTGTTTGAGTTGGCCTAGGCCTTCTGAGGTCAGGGCGGAGATGCGGAGGTGGGGGAGGGCGGGTTGGAAGCCAGGGAAGGTTTGGCTGTTAGGAAGGTCCGTCTTGTTTTCGCAGACGATTGCGTTTTCCGGGGTGAGGTTTTGGAGGGCTTCTTTGGGAAGTTCAGGAGGGGCTTCTGAGGAATCGAGCACCAGGAGGGTGAAGTCTGCTTCCCCGGCGACTTGAAGGGAGCGTTCGATGCCTTGGCTTTCGAGGTCGCTAGCAGGATTGCGGAGCCCGGCGGTGTCGATGAGTTCAAGGTTGAGGCCGCCAAAGGTGATACGCTCGGAGATGAAGTCGCGGGTGGTGCCAGGAATGTCGCTGACGATGGCGCGGTCTTGGTCGAGCAGGGCGTTGAGGAGGCTGCTTTTGCCTGCGTTCGGCGCACCGAGGATGGCGAGGCGGACGCCTTGAGTCAGGGCATCGTGGTATTGGTGGGTGTCGATCAACCGGTCGATGGCTTGGAGGAGGGCACTAAGCTCGGCCAGGGGGCCGGATTGGTCTTCCTCAGGAAGGTCCTCTTCAGGGAAGTCGATATAGGCTTCGAGGTGGGCGCAGAGGCGGGTCAATTTGTTGATGAAGCCACGGATTTTATCCCCTATGCCGCCGCGCAAATGCCGGTGGGCGACTTTCAGGGCTTTTTCGCTTTTGGCATGGATCAGTTCCATGACGGCCTCTGCCTGGGAAAGGTCCATCTTGCCGTTGAGGAAAGCGGTACGGGTGAACTCCCCGGGCTCGGCGAGGCGGCAGCCCCGGGCTTGGAGATCTTCGAGAATTTTGCGGGCGATCAGGGGATTGCCGTGGCAGGCGATTTCCAGGGTACCTTCACCGGTGTATGAATGGCCTTCCTCGAATAAAGTGTAGAGGGCTTCGTCCAGGATGTTGCCTGCCAAATCCCGGTATTTTCCCAAGTTTGCCTTCCTGGGATCAGGTTCAGCATAACGACCAAAAGCATCCTTGGCCAACCCTGCACACAAAGGCCCGCTGACGCGCACCAAGGCAATTGCCGACTCACCTGCCGGGGTCGCCAAGGCGGCAATCGTAGGTTTGTCGGTCATGGTGGGATACAGGTTAACTTGCACAGCAGACTGCACAGGGGAAAGCGGTGGCAGGCTCCCGCAGTCCAAGGTGGGAAAAGCCAAGGAAGGAGGGAGTGTCCAGGCCTAGCACTTTGGACTTCTGCAACAGTGCCTCTTCTGGCAGGGAAGCCAAGCTGCCTTGCAGGTTGCAGGATGGTTTAAATTTGGTCACCGAAACCGGACACGCCGTGCCCTCTTATTCTTCGCCGGGTTCGAGATCGCCCTTGTCTTTGGCCAGAACGTCACCGACCTGGACTTGGACCTTGTCCGTGATTTGGTTGCGGATTTCGTCCATGACTTCGGGGTTTTCCCGCAAATAGGCTTTCGCCGCCTCCCGGCCTTGGCCGATCATGCTGCCATTGTAGGCGATCCAGGCCCCTTTCTTTTCCAAGATCTTGTGGTTGATGCCCAGGTCAATGATGGATCCGCTCTGGGAAAGCCCTTCGTCGTACATGATGTCGAATTCACACTCGGTGAATGGCGCGGCAATTTTGTTTTTCACGACTTTCAGGCGGGTGCGGTTGCCCACGACCTTCCCGGAGGTCTCCTTGATCTGCCCAATCCGGCGGATGTCCATGCGCACAGAGGTGAAAAACTTCAGAGCCCGCCCGCCCGGGGTGGTTTCCGGGCTCCCGAACATGACCCCGATCTTTTCCCGGATCTGGTTCGTGAAGAGGCAGACGCATTTAGTCTTACTGATCGCCCCGGTCAGACGCCTCATGGCCTGGCTCATCATCCGAGCCTGGAGACCTACATTCGAATCGCCCATCTGGCCATCCAGCTCGGTCTTGGAGACCAAGGCGGCCACGGAGTCGATCACCACCACATCCACCGCACCAGAGCGGATCAGGGTTTCGGTAATGTTCAGGGCGTCTTCCCCGCTTTCAGGCTGGGAAACCATTAAATTTTCCAAATCCACCCCGACCACTTTCGCATAACGCGGGTCCAAGGCATGCTCCACATCAATGAAGACCGCCGTGCCCCCAAGCCGCTGGGCTTCGGCGATCACGCTTAAGCAAAGGGTCGTCTTACCGGAAGACTCCGGACCGTAGATCTCACAAATCCGCCCACGAGGCAAACCGCCCACGCCCAAGGCCATGTCCACGGCAATGTTCCCTGTCGAGATGACATTGACCTCCATCTTCGTCGCATCGCCAAGGCGCATTAGCGTGCCCTCGCCGAACTGTTTGTTGATGCCAGAAACCGCTAGGTCCAGCGCACTCTGTGCAGCGGATGTTGTATCTTGTTTTGCCATTCCAATTGATCTCCTAAAGGTTGGGGAAGCCATCCGGCCCCCTAATTCAAGGCAACATCGAAATGCCTTGGAAAACCGACGCAACCCCTTTTCTTCAACCTGGCCAAAAAACATGAGCATCCACCACTTCCCAACCCCCCTCGGCACCATCACCTTCACAACAGGGGAGGGGACAATGAAGCGCATTGAGTTCGACCACCAGGATGCCCTGGAAAACCCCAAAGGCCCGCCCCTTGCCGAAGTCCTTGCCCAAATTGCCCATAACGGAAACACCCTCCTTCTCGTGCCCAAAGGTACCCCTTTCCAACATTCTGTCTGGCAAGAACTATTAAAAATTCCTGCCAACCTACCCTCCAACTACGGCACCATCGCCAACCAAATCGGCAAACCCGCCGCCTCCCGCGCAGTCGGCAACGCAATCGGGGCCAACTCACTCTGTATCCTCATTCCCTGCCACCGCGTTCTCGCCTCCTCCGGCAAACTCGGCGGCTTCCGCTGGGGCACCTCCCGCAAACAACAGCTCCTCGACTGGGAAAAAGAAGGCAAAGACCCCCTCCAACAACTCTGCGGCCTGGATCCGGAGCAATTCAAATTCCAACTCCAACCAATCAAAACCGCCAAGGCCGCCTGAGCTTTTGTGAACCACGCATGAAAGCAAATTCATAAAAGGTATTTCCAAATCATTTGAAAGGATTCAAGTCCATCAGCGTTAAAACCTGATCAACCCAGCCACCAACCCATACGTGAATATTCGTGTCCATTCGTGGTTCTAACCCCATGACCCAAACCCTCGACCCCATCCCCGTCTCCCACATTGTCTGGGATTGGAACGGCACCCTCATCAACGACACCAACCTCTGCGCCTCGGTCGTCAGCGAAGTCCTGGCCGAATGGTCCCTCCCCCCGATCCAGGCCGTCGATTACCGCCGCATGTTCCGTTTCCCGGTGCGGGATTTCTATGACGACCTTGGCTTTGGCGGGGGACACGAGGATTGGCTCCGCGTCTGTGATTCCTTCATCGAGAAGTACAGGAACCAACGCCACTCTTGTTCGCTGCATGACGGGGTTACGGATCTCCTGCATCAATTCGCAGAGAGCGGCATCCACCAAATCATCCTCTCCGCCAGCATGCACGAACACCTCCGGGAAGATGTCCTGCACCATGGCATCGACCACCATTTCTACGCCATCCTGGGGCAGGACAACATCCGGGCGGAAGGCAAAATCCATCGCGGCCGCCAATGGTTCGGCGAACAGAAAGTCGACCCAAACCATGTCGTCCTCATCGGGGATACCAACCACGACTACGAAGTAGCCCAGGAACTCGGCATCCATTGTTTGCTACACACAAATGGACACCAGGACGAGGAGCGCCTCGCCGAATTCCCGGCTAAGAAATTTCATTCCCTCTTCGAACTAACCAACCTTATCATACC
>JAYPDO010000063.1:0-22044 GCA_038125285.1 Opitutia bacterium | reverse complement strand
AGGATGACTTGGAAACCGTGGCCTTTTGTTGCTTACCCAACAAAGGGTGGCGGTCTGGCTCCTCAGCGTATTTCTGGGCAGTAGCCACCGCATCATAGGCATTGACCAAGCCCGGGCCGTAGCCGTGGTGGAAGCTGAACCCGGCAAGGTTTGAGACCCAGCCGGCGTCCTGGCTGTCGATCACAGTGGCGGTGCGGATCAGGATTTCCTGGACATCGCGCCAACCAAGGGCAGAGTTCGCCTTCAGCATCAGTGCTACAACCCCGGACACCATGGGGGTAGAGGCAGAGGTACCGGAAAAACTTTTCATGTAGTCGCTCTGCTCGAACCCTGCCAGCCCAAGCCGGTCCACCGTTGTAATATTGGGATAGGGATATGCCCCAAGGTAAAGTTGGGACGAGCTTCCCCCGGATGGCGCGACGATGTTGAGGTTGGCGCCATTTTCGCTGAACCCGGCCTTGTCGCCAAAATAGGTGCTGGCACCTACGGCGATGGTGTATATTGAGTTCGCGAAGCCATCGTAATTTGAGTTGTCCCCACTTTCGCCACCATTGCCCCCGGCCCAGACGTAAATGATACCGCGACCCTTCCGCCCGTAATTGATCCCGAATTCGATTGCCGACTGGGTCAGGTCCTCCGGTTGGTCAAACCACTCGTAAGCATCTATCGGGCCCCAGCTATTGTTGCTGACGTCCACATAATCCTTGAACGCATCTTCAAACTTATCGGCAAAACCGTTGGCGTTAGGGAGAATATGAACCAGTGCCCGTGCGGATTGTTCATCGTCAAAATATCCGGAAATCAGCCGTGCACCAAGAAGGGTGGCATCCGGGGCAACCCCGTGGGCCCCGACAAACATATTCCCGCTGCGGTTGTTCCCGCGGGCGGCCAAGATCCCGGCGACAGCCGTGCCGTGCCCGACCTCAAGGGGATCGTGGAAAGGGGCGAAGTCGTTTGCATAATAGTCGTAGTCGAGGGCGGTGTTGCAGTTTTTTTGCAAATCCGGGTGGAGGGACTCCAAGCCATCGTCCACCACGGATACCACAATGCCTTCGCCACGGTTACCAGGGACAAAGACACCGGTAATGGGATCGACCCTGTCCTTCCATACGTTCCGTACGTTGATGTCGTAGCCGACAATACCGCTGGCAACCAAATCCGGATAAACCTGGCCGGTATGCTCCAGGTGCCATTGCTCGCCATAAAGGGGATCCCGGGGTATGTACCTGAGCTGGTAACGGCGTGACAACAAAGGCCGTGCGCTAACAACGCCTACCATGTCCTTCACCTTCCCCCAAAGCTGTAGGGTTTCTATCCCGTGGGACGTTTCCAGGATGAACCGGTTGGTCGCGAATCCCAACTTGCGCCAGGATTTCGCCCCGGCGGCCTTGGCGATTTCCGCCACTTTGGACGGGTTCGCAAGCTCGATGGCAACCTTTTGCCCGAGAAGGCGGCGGGTATCCTCGTTTCGGGGACCGTTCTCGGGGTACAGCACCAAATGGGGCACCTCAATGAGGGCGCGTGCCCGCGCGAGAAATAGATCTTGCAGGCCTTGGTAAGTGGATACCCCGGTATCTTCGAACCTCACGGATACCTCCCTGTCCAACTCGGGGCCATCCGTTTTCTCCTTCTCCGAACGGACAAACAATTTGCCTGGGTCGATAGCAAACTTCCGGAATTGCCCTTGGACAGGCAAATCCAGGAGTAATTGCGGGTCGGCCGCCTCTGCGAAAGCACTCCCCTGCCCGGTCTCCTGGCCAGTTAAAACAGGGTCTTCCTGGACGGCAACAGGGGGTTGCGGAATATCCCCCGGGAACGGGGGCGATCCAGCGTTGGCAGGATCCTTTTGTCGAGGGTTGTTTAAAAGAAAGAAAACACCAAGCAAGCCGCACAAGGCGAGGGGTAGTTGCCACTGGTACCGATTGGGTTTCGACGGGCGGGGATTCATAGGGCATGGGGATCCGGGCATACAGGCAGAGCGCCTGAAAAATGCCGGGGCTTCTTCAAATTAGAAGTGTAGGAACAGAGGGGATGATGATAAAATTGGGTTCGATACCGGGTCAACGCAAAATAAGCAAACGTACTATTCGTGTTGTCCATAGCTGATAAGGCTCAAGGTTATTGAAAGGCTACTCGTCGGAACGGGAACTGCGCCGTTCCGGACCCGCAGGAGTGATGACGATGGGGTTTTGGTAAATCGAGGCGCGCTGGATGGTCGCTAGGTCCTGGCGGGCAGGGCCGCCTCCCGGGCTGATTATGTTACCAGTGACAAAGATCATCAAGTTCCGCTTGAGGGAGGACTCGCCCTCAGACCGGAACAAACGCCCAAGACCGGGGATGTTACTGAGGATGGGAACCCTGTCGTCCAAAGTCTTGACCTCCTCGCGTGTCAAACCACCGATCACAACGGTGGCACCATCATAAATCGTGACATCCGTGACAACCCGGCGCACCGAGAAGATGGGTTGGTAAATGCCGGAAGGCTGGACAATGACCACGGGCTCCTGATTACCAAACCCCCCGATCCCGCCGAGGCCGCCGCCAAGGCCGCCACCGACCCCGCCACCAGCTCCAAGATTGCCTTGGCCCGGGCTACTGATGACGACGTTGTTTCCGCCGTATTCCACAAAGCCCTCGAACTCGGTAACCGTCGGCTCCAAGTGGAGGTTGATCGTGTCGTTGGCCAGGACCTGGGGCTGGCCGGCAAGTTCAACCCCTACGGTCCGGTCGGTAAATGTGTTAGGAACGGCACCGGTGAACCCAGTGCCACTAGGGGCAATCTGACCTGGGTCGTAATCCTCGGGATAGCGGAATTCCTGGGCGATGGTGATGTTGGCCTGTTGCTGGTCGTTGACCGTGACCCGGGGGGCACTCAACAGCTCGGTCCCTGCACTCCTTTGGAGGACGCGGATCATCAAGTCGACTTGGGCGGCACCAAGGATCGTAGAAGCGCCTTCCGAGACGCTGGACACGGTTTTGAATAAGTTGTTGGCACCGGTGGCCAAATCCATGGTGTTCGGGAGTCTTGGGGGGGAATTGTCGTACTCAGTGACATCATCGCCCCGAGCGATTGTAGTCTTGGAAGAATTGGAGCTGAAGGAGAACGCGTCGTTAAGGTTACGTGTCTGGGGCACGAAGTTGATCCGATGCTCAAGAACCGGATAACCACGGGCATCTTTTTTAGGCTTGCCGGTATCGGTGTCGAAAATCGGCTCGCCCCGGCCGTAGTTGATGCCCCAGTTGAACCCAAGCTCTTCCAAGTCTCCCTGCTGGACTTCTAAAAATTTCGCCTCAATCTCGACCTGGGTCTGGCCGGTGTCATAACGACGGAGAAGATCCTGGATCAAAGAATGGACACGCTGGGTATGGCGGATTATCAGCTGGGAGCCATCAAAGGCAAAGCTGGATTCAGGGTCATCAAGCGGGATGCCGCTACGGCGCATGAAGTCTTTGATTTGTTCCTCATCGTCACCGCCGCCACCGCCGATGGCACCTCCTGCCGCCGGGGCTGCAAAAGGATCGGCTGCCGCGCCACCACCACCGCCGCCAGCTCCAGCCCCGCCACCTGTCAATTTGAGAATGGTTGCAGGGGCCAAAGGATAGAACTCCAGGATGTAGCCACGTCCGCCTGGGTTTTTGTCCTTCGTTATGATTACTGCGTCTGCGGTTACTTCGAAATCATAGTTCACTTGATCCACCATCACCTCCAGGATTCGGAGGAGGGACATATTGCGGAGGGTGAGATTCACCAGTGGGTCTTCCACGCTGGGGTCGTAGTTGGGGATGATGTTGACGCCTTTCACAAGGTCGTTGCTGAAGTCGAAGGCGGCGGACGCCTGAGACAGGAAAGTGATTGCCCTAGTCAACTCTATGCTGTTCAAGTTTACTTCCGGGATGATGATCGATTTCAGCTTGTCGTATATTGGGCTCTTCTCGATGTCTATGGAATCCGATATCATATCGACTACCCGGTCCTTGACGACCGGGATTTGCCATTTCTGGCTGATGATGGAACGGAGCATCTCCACCGTCCGTTTCCGGTCCAGAGTGCTGACCTCCTTCTGCTTTTCGGCAATTATCAACTGGTAGTATTTCGCCTCCTTGCTGTTGGGATAAAGAAGGTCGACGGTCCGGTAGGTTTCCATCGCGCCCTCGTAGTCACCATTGACAAACTGGGTTTTCGCTTTGACCAGGAGGTTGGCCAGGTCCGATTGTTGTTTGACGAAGCCCGGGCTGACACTCTCGATCGGCTGGGACCAAGGGTTCCGCTGCTCACGCTCCAGCTTAAGGCGGACCTTGTGGCTTTCTTTATCATGCACCCCCCCGTTTTGCCTAACGTAGTCTTCGAGTGCCTTCGTGCCGGGTTCGAACAGGCCTTGCTCAATATCATGCTCGGCTTTGTAAAGAAGCATATGGTCTAATTCGTAATTCACTTCCTCAAGGATTTTAGCGACATCCGGCCCGCCCATCGCCTCCAGTTCCCCCTTCAGGCGTGCCAAGGCCAAATTTGATTCGGCAAATTCCTTGTCCTTGCGAAGTTTGATGGCCTCCTTCAGGTCGTCTTTGAAACCCTTGATTTTCTCTTTGATGAGCTTGTCGTTGCCGATGTCCTGTTTCAGTGAGGCTTCAATTTCAGCGAGGTCGATGTCCATTTCCGGGATGGCTGTAGGATCACTTCCAGTCGTCGCCATGGGCTCGACCAATGGGGGTTGGCCGGAGGGTTGGTCTCCCAGGAAAATCTGGCCGGGGTTCGGGTTGACCGCGATGTTGTTGGACGGAGGCCGGGAAGGGTCGTCAATGTAGTTGCGCACCGGGGAATTGACGGAGAGAAGGTCGTTCGGGTTGGCCTTCGGGGGAGGGGGCGCGGCAGGAATACCAGTGACTGGGCTGGTCTGGGGTGCGGAATGGGCGGGGAGGGTGGAAAGCAAACGGGCGTATTGAGGATTATTCGGATCCCGAGCAAGCAAGGTCTGGAAAGCGGCCCGGGCAGCGGCAATGTTCCCTTTGCTCCGGGCATCCAGGGCATAGGCCAACAATTCGGTTTCCTGCATGCTTTGATCCAGTCCCGGGGCCGAGGAAAGGTCCACCGCGGCACCAGTCAGTTGTCCTCTGTCAAAAGGGTTGCCTTGTTGGAAACGGGAACCCGGGGCATTCCCCGCCGGGGTTGGCGCAGGGACGACCGGGCTGTCGAATGGGCTGGCAGAGACAAAGTCGGAGTCCGGCGGAGGGGCTTGTTGTGCCCTCAAAGCCACAGGCAAGGAATGAGCTGTAATCAGGGTAGCAACGGCCAACAATGCCAGGGGATGAGGTTGGGAGCGTCGGCCAGAGCCAGGTAGGTCATGATTCGGATAACACATGGACAATCCGGGAAGGGGTTTGGGTTGCGGGGTCGGATTTCAGCTAATTCTTGGGGTCTTCGATTCTTGCCATTTGGGGGAGGGGCTGATCCTTGAATAGGAACCGGAGGCAATCGTCTATTTTAGGAAAGGGGGGGAAATTGCAGGTTTCTCCCTGGGAGGGCAATCCCTTTTTTAAAGTTGCGAGCGAACGTAGGGTCAACCTGTGAGCATTCCATCACGGTGGCAAGCTGGCGCCCGCCTTAAAATGGAAGCTCGGGGGTTCCTGAGCTTAGTGGAGCCTGGGGGGCCGTGCCGGGTTCGGGCGAAGAAGGGAAGCCGGAGACGGGGGCGGCAGGCGAAAGGGTCGGAACAGAATCGGGTAGAGGCAAGGCAGACGGGGATCCAGGTATGGGCAAATGAACCCCAGGGGAAGCCCCTCCTGGGATTGGGAGGCTTGCGGGACTTCCAGGGGCAGGGGTTGCGCCAGGAAGCGGCGAAGTTGGCGGGAACCCTATACTGACCGTTTCGGCCTCCAAAACTTCCACTGGAGGTTCCCCATCGAAGTCGACCCATTTATATTTTTTTTCCAGCGTGATGGAAGGCGGGCTTTCGGAAAACGACTTGATAGTGTATTTCACTCCTTGGATTTCAAACGGAAGCCATCTGCCGACCTGGGGGTTTTTGATAAGGGCGGGCGGCACCCCGGGATCCCCTGTGTAACGGACGGTAAAATAAACGTCTGGCCCTGGGGCGCGGTTCTTATCACCGGCCGTGAGCAGGAAGCTGTAAAATGCCCCGGTCTCCGAGTTAAGGGAATTGAAATCCTTGATTTCGGCTTGGTAGACTTTGGTTTTCAGCCCTCCCCGGATCACTTCGACTTGGTCGACCTTGGTAACCTGGATGTTGATGGGAATCATTTTGTAGGTGCCGTCCGGATTGGGCACTGAATAGAGATCCCTTACTTGGTCGACCAATTTGCCGACGTCGGCCCGGATGTTGTCTCTCCGAGCCACTTTTGGCTCTTTCATACCGGGGGCAGGGGCTTCGAATGTGGAGTGTTCCAGCATGACGAACTTTTGTTGCGGATCGTTGGGATTAACGATCGCCGCCTGCAGCAAGACCCGGAAGGGGGGGCGGTACACCGAATCCAAGGATATGCCGAACGAAGGCCTGGGAATTTTTATTTTTTCGGGAGGGGGGGGCGGGGGCGGCTCCGGGGGCTTTGCAGTGAAGCCGCCATTTTCGTCCAGGTAAATTTTCGGGGGGGTAAAAGCTTCGATCTGCCAATACCCTTGGTCATCCTGGGAGGGGGGCTTTACCCATGACCGATCCTCAAGCTGGTTAATGGGGGGGGGCCTGAATCGGAAGGTAAGGTTTGGGATCAGGCAATTCCGTTGCGCCGTCAGGCTCTGCGCCCCCAGGGCTGATCCCAAGGAAGGTCATGAGACCGGCAAACACGATTGAAACCACTAAATAGATGATGAACCCGGCTTTCTTCATTCCTCGTCCCCTTCCCCTTCGATGTCCTCTTCTTCCGGTTGGGATAACTCAACAAACTCGATGGTGACTGAGAAAATGGACACTTTTTTGTCCACCACAACCTCGGCCTGGGCTTTGGCGGGCGGAGGTGGCGGGGGCGGGGTTGCCGGCACAGGTGCCGGAGCCGAACCCGGAAAAGGAAACGGCGAATCCTGGGGGAAAGGTTGGTTGCTACCGGGAGCCATGGCGGGCTCTTCTTTGGCTTCTTCCTCATCTTCTTCGTCCTCTTCCACCGTCAACTTCCGGGAAACCCTCACATCCCTCACCACGACTGGGATCTCGAACTTGGAGAGTTCATTGAAAAACTTGCGTAAAGTGTCCGTGTACCCGGAAAACTCCACAAAAAACGCCTGGGTTTCGATCGCACCGGGTACCTTCGCGCTCTTCCTTGGATCCATGAGGAAAACGTCACTACTGACAACTTGGATGGTTGAAGCGAAGGAATTTTCAATGTTCTCCCTCCGGACAGAGAGGATCTCCTGGGGCTCGGCTTCGACCAGCTTGCCCACCAAGTACTCCAAGATCGCCCGTTGCTTGTCCAATGCGACCGCCAATGCTTTGTTGTTGGTGTTGACCGTCTGGCCTACATAATTGGAAAATCCGAAATCCTCGATCGGGCCATCTTTCTCCAGCCGGATCTTCTTGTTCTGGGCCAAGCTCCGCATTTTTAGGGCATAATTCCGAATACCCTGCTGCACTGTCAGTTCGAAATTTGGAGCCCCCTCATTGTGGAGGCCCAAATTGCCGCCTCCCATCAAATCCCTTTCGTGGGACGAGCGGGTCTCGCGCAGGACGGTCAAATTCTCCTTGGCCAACTCCATGTTTTCCTTGGTCGGGGAAGGCAACTGTTTAGAATTGGCATAACGTTTGATTTTCTGGACTTCCCAGGATTCTAAATTATGGAAATCATCCTCGATCTGTTGGGTATATGCTTTAAAGCTCTTTGCATTGGGTGAATACATACTGTCCAGCTTGGACACCGAGGACACATAATCTTCGATGGCTCCATTCATTCCAGCCTTCTTAACCAAAGTCAAAATACCGAAGACCACGCCTGTCAGTGTGAACAAGCCGATCAGTATCTGGCTGGGTTTTACCCTTTTCATAGCTCTCGGTATTGCTGGTTAGAGGGGTTTTTCAGGGTTTAGGGTCAAGTCGAAGGTAAACCGGAGGATATTCTCCCCTTGATCCAAATCTTCATAGGAAATGGTGTAGGTCGCCCCTGGCTGGACAAACTCTGACTTCTCGATACCGTCCTTCAGCTGGATGATACGTTGGTTGAGCAATTCCTGGCTGACAGCCCCTCCTGATTCCTGGCTGCTCCCGGCCCCGCGCAAGAGCATCCTGCCGGAAAGTTTTACTTTCTGCACGAGCTTTTGGGGTTCCCCAGAAGCCTTTTGGGCAGCAGTGCCTTCATTGCGTTCTATGTTCAAATCCTCTAGCCAGACGTCCTTAACATTTTGCAAACTTCGCTCGATATCCTGGAAAAATATAATCCAGTTGTATTTTGAATTAACCAAGCCCTCGAGCTTCTTAATTTTCTTATATTCTACCAGGCATTCTTTTTCGTACTTCAGCATTGACCTCTTCCACTTTCCAGCCCGGTCTACATCCCGCCCATGGGTCTTGGTCTTGGCCTCGTATTTGGAATCTTCAGCACTGAATGTAAGGAACGGATAGACAGGGGAGGCGCAAAACAAGAGGGAAGCGGCCAAGTACCAGGGCATCTGCTTGCCTGCCGTGACCTTCTTGCGAATGGAAGACGGCAATAAGTTCACCCCAACCGCATCGATTTTTTCTTCAAAAAAGTGTCGAGCCGCTTCGCCCACGCTCTCGCTCAATTCGTAGTAAAGAAGGGTCAACGCCTCCTCGGTGATTGACTCGTCGACTGTCACGTTGCCCAAGGGATCCAGGTGGTGGATTTCCAGGTTTTGGGTCTCGCCAATGTACTCGGTCAGTCCGTATAGCAGGCTCCCTTTGCCTGTAACTAGGAGGAATTGGGGAGGGGTCTTTTTGCGCTGGTTCCGGTAGGAAACGATGGAGCGGGTCATTTCCTGGTTGAGGCGCTTGAGGTACTTTTCCCTTTGCTGCTCCAGGGCAATGACAAAGGGGTCGTCATCCTCCAGGTAAAGGCTCCCCATGCAGTAGCCCACTTTTTTGCGCTCGGCCTCCGCGAAGGGGATGCCAAGTTGCTCAGCGACGTTTTGGGTGAGCACATTGCCGCCAAGGTTGATGCTCCGGGCAAGCAAGCCGTCCTGCGAGACGAACAGCAGGTTACTGGTCTTAGCACCGATGTTCAGAAGCATACAGTCTTCCCCAAAGTCTTGGTAGGTATGCAGGAAGGTGTTATAATCCAAGACTGGGGAGGCCGCAATAGCGATGGGGGCGATCCCGGCTCCCTTCATCTTGTCGTAAAACTCTTGGAGGTCCTCTCGTTTCGACGCAAGGAAGAGGACGTCGGCTTCTATCCCGTCGTCATGCAACACCTGGCTATCCCACTCCAGTTGGGCAAAAAGGTGGGGAAGGGTTTGCTGAGCCTCCACGGCGATGATCTGCCTTTGTTTGCTCTTTTCGACGTGTGGAACTTGAAGCTGTTTAGTCAGGAATTTATTCCCGGGAAGGATAAAATTCCCTCGGGAGGGAAGTTTTCCTTGCTTCTTCAGGGATTTGAGTGCGTCCGCCAATGCGTCCAACCACCCGTCTTCCGAGGTAAAATCATACTCCAACTCCTTTGATACGACTGACTCCAGGTGCAATTGCTCGACCCCGTCGGACAAAAATACCGCTGCGGAAACCCTGGAGTTTCCACAGTTCAGAACAAGGAGCGGGGCGTCACTGGCCGCCATTCGGTCGTTCGGTTGCTAAAGGGTTAGGGATATGGGGGATGCCGGAAACGTTAATTAGTTGCCCTCCAAACGAATGAAAGGGATGGTGGTATCGACCCCGGCGGAAGAGACGATGGATACCGGGGCAAGGTACTGGGGCATCAAGAGCCCGTCGTTCGGGCGGCTTTCCGTGGAGGATTTGGAGACAAAGTTTTTCAAACTGTCCGGATTCGACCGGAACGCCCTGGCCGCTAGTTTGGCACTCGGTTCCTGGGCGACCCCGTTGACAAAGATCTCTACAGCCCAGTACTGAGGCTCGCGCGGGAGGTCATCCCGTTCAACGATGTGACCGGGAAGGAAAAATCCCATGATGAAGGCCTCCCTGGCCTTAATAATACCGATCTTGCTTCGTGCCTGGTAGAAGTAAAATTGCCGTGTGCCATCTTTCCCCGGGGGGGCGTCAAAACCCAAGTGCAGGATGATCTCCACATTTTCCAGGAATTCCCTGCTCTTGGCATTCGGGTCGGGGTTAAAGTTCGGGGAAAGCTCCATGAGGACGGACATCCAAGCCCCGCCCGCACCACGGGAACGGATCTGGCTGAAGGCGATGTCCCTACGGAGTTCCACAGTGTCGGCCGGCACTTTATCCAGCGCTGCGGCGGCCTGCCCGAAGGCCATGGTGGGAAGGATCGACAAGAGAGCCAGAAACGGCCTTAACCGTTGGGAAACTTGGGGGATTATCATAACGGAGGATCAGGTTAAATGGGAAACCTGCAGGATGTTGCCAGTGCTTTCCTATGCAAACCAATTTTTGCCGTTGTCACCATAGGCAATCCGAGCATTTTGCAAACCTCCCCCCTACCATGACCGCTCCCCTACCCTACAAAATCAGCACCCTCCTTTTCATCAAAGACAAGCAGGGACGCTTCTTGCTCTTGAAACGGACTAAAGCCCCGAACAAGGACAAATGGAGCCCCATCGGAGGAAAGTTGGACACCAACACGGGCGAGTCCCCCCACCAATGCGCCGTCCGTGAATGCATGGAGGAGACCGGACATCCCATTACCCACGAAGACATCCACCTCTTCAGCATCGTCGCAGAAAAGAGCTTCGAAGGCTCGGGGCACTGGCTCATGTTCCTCTTCGATTGCCACAAACCCATTCAAGCCCTTCCGCCGACGATCGACGAGGGCAGTTTCGCGTTTTTCACCCGAAAGGAAATTGATGACCTCCTTATCCCCCAGACCGATCATGCCCTACTCTGGCCTTTCTTCGATAAGTACCACAAGGACTTTGTAATCACACGCGCGGACTGCGATCCCTCTAAAAACCTTGAAATTGTTATTGAAGAAAGCCTCCGCGCGGCTAATTAGAACACCCCTCCATTCCCGCTAACCCCAAAACTATACGTAAAAGGACCCGTGAGCGACATATCCGACACCGCCGCCGCCCAGGAATCGCACGACATCGCAGCCTCCATGCGCGAGTTCGCGACCAAAGGGATCAACAAAGACCTCTCTGATGCCAAACGTATCCATTTCTACCGCGAAATGCTCAGGATCCGCAGGTTTGAGGAGCGCTCCTTGCGCGCCTACCAACAAGGTTACATCGGGGGGTTCCTCCACCTTTACATCGGCCAGGAAGCCGTGGCGGTCGGCTGCACCTCACTGATGGGTGAGAACGACCACATCATCACCGCCTACCGGGATCATGGCCACGCCCTCGCAGTCGGCATGACCATGAACGAATGCATGGCCGAACTCTACGGCAAGCACACTGGTTGCTCCAAAGGCAAGGGCGGATCCATGCACTATTTCGCCCCGGACAAAAACTACTGGGGAGGCCACGGCATCGTCGGCGGCCAGACCCCGCTCGGTGCCGGCATCGCCTTCGGCCTCAAATACAAGGGGCTAAAAGGTTCCTGCCTCTGCTTCATGGGGGACGGGGCCACCAACCAAGGCCCTTACTACGAATCCCTCAACCTCGCTTCCCTTTGGGATCTGCCGGTAGTCTTCATCATCGAGAACAACGGCTTCTCCATGGGTACTGCGCTGGGTCGCCACAGCATCGGCACTCCGCTCGCCCGCCGGGCGGAAGGCTACGACATCGACTGGAAAGTCTGCTACGGGCACGACGTCTACGAAGTCCGCCACCACGTCGGCGAGGCCATGCAGCGTGCACACGAGGAATCCCGCCCCACCGTCCTGGAAATCTACACTTACCGCTACAGGGGGCACTCCGTGGCCGATGCCGACGACACCTACCGCACCAAAAAGGACATCCAGACCTACAAGGACACCAAGGATCCCATCAACCTTTTCAAGGCCCACCTGCTGGAAGACGGGATAGCCGACGAGGACACCCTCAAGTCCATTAACGACGCCGCCAAGGAAGAGGCCGACCAATCCGCCCAGTTCGCGGAGCAAAGCCCCTTCCCCCCGATATCCGACATCCAAGCCGACGTCTACTGGGAGACTGACAACCCCGACCAGCGCACATCCCAAGGCACCCTCTTCTTCAACCAACCCTCCTAAGGATTTTTAACCAGCCATGCCTCTCATCACTTATCGCGACGCCATCAACGACGCCCTGGCCGAGGAAGTCGCCCGCGACCCCAACGTCTTTGTCATGGGCGAGGAAGTCGGCCAATACAAAGGCGCCTACAAAATCACCCGTGGCCTCCTGGAAAAATTTGGCCCCGACCGAATCATAGATGCACCCATCTCCGAAGCCGGCTTCTGTGGCCTTGCCATCGGTTCCTCCATGCTCGGCCTCCGCCCCGTCGTAGAATTCATGTTCTTCAGCTTCTGCTACGTCGCTTACGACCAAGTTATCAACAACGCCGCCAACATCCGCTACATGTCCGGCGGCCTTATTAACATCCCCATCGTTTTCCGCGGACCGGCTAACGGCGGTACCAACGTCGGCGCCACCCACTCCCACACCCCAGAGAACTTTGTCGCCAACACCCCAGGCCTAAAAGTCGTCTGCCCGGCAACCGCTTATGACGCCAAAGGCCTCATGAAAGCTGCCATCCGGGACAACGACCCCGTTTTCGTCATGGAAAACACCCTCCTCTACGGGGAAAAAGGCGAAGTGCCAGAGGAAGAATACATCGTCCCCCTGGGCAAAGCCAACGTCACCAAGGAAGGCAAAGACCTCTCTTTGATCGCCCACGGACGCTGTGCCAACCTTGCCCTCGAAGCCGCCAGAATCCTGGAAGATAAGCACAAGATCAACGCGGAGGTTGTCGACCTGCGCTCGATCCGCCCCTTAGACGAGGAAACCATTATCGAGTCCGTCAAAAAGACCAACCGCGCCGTCCTCATCGAAGAAAACAAACCCTTCTGCGGTGTCGATGCCCAGATCGCCTTCCTCATCCAGGAAAAAGCATTCGACTACCTCGACGCGCCCATCCAGCGCATCTCCTCCATCGACGCCCCGCAAATCTACAGCATGCCCCTCGAAAAGCAGCAAATCCCGAGCGCGGAGCGCATCGTCAACACAGTCCTCGCCAAAATCTGACTTTCCGGCTCCGCTACAATTCCCAAAGACCAACAGACCTTACCAAACCAATGGCAACACTCATCGAAATGCCCAAACTGAGCGACACCATGACGGCAGGCACCGTCATCACTTGGCTCAAAAACGAAGGCGACACTGTCGAATCCGGCGACATACTCGCTGAGATCGAAACGGACAAAGCCACCCAGGAACTCGAATCCTTCGACGAAGGCACCATCCTTAAAATCTACATCCAAGCCGGAGGCAAAGCCCCGTGTGGCCATCCCCTCTGCGCATTGGGCGAACCAGGCGAAGAAGCCCCGGAAGTGGAACCGCCAATGGACGACCAGCCAGCTGCCGCAGCCATCGCAGCCCAGGCCGCACCGCCTCCTCCCCCGCCGCCTGCTGCACCTGCTACCGCACCATCGGCACCGGCTCCAGAGCCAGCCAAAGTTGATCCGGCTGACCCGGACAAACGCATCTTCGCTTCCCCCTTGGCCAAGAAAATCGCAGAAGAAAAAGGGATCTCCCTCGGCTCTATCCAAGGCACTGGCCCCAGCGGGCGCATTGTCAAAGAAGACATCCTTGCGGCAGAAAAATCTGGTGTCACTTCCGCTTCTGCCTCTGCCATCGGGTCTACAGCCCTGGAAGAAAAGCTAATTCCCGTGACCACCATGCGGGAAGTCATCGCCCGAAGGCTCCTGGAATCTAAAACCACCGTCCCCCATTTTTATTTAGAAAAAGAAATCGATGCCGCCGCCCTCCTACAAGTCCGCGCCGCCATCAACGAAAAATTCAAGAGGAACGGGCAGAACATCAAATTGACCGTCAACGACTACATCCTCAAAGCCGCGGCCGAAGCCCTCCGTTCCGTCCCGGCTATGAACGCGGCCTGGGAAGGGGCGAACATCCGGATGCACGGTGCAGTACACCTCTCCTTCGGGGTGGCTCTCCAGGACGGCTTGGTCACCCCGGTGATCCGGGACGCCGAGAAAAAGGATCTAGTCACCATCAGCCGGGAAGCCCGCGAACTCATCGACAAAGCCCGCGCCAAAAAGCTCACCCCCGCAGAAATGAGCGGCTCCACCTTTACCGTCACCAACCTCGGCATGTACGGCATTAACAGCTTCTACGGGATCATCAACAACCCCAACTCCGGCATCCTCTCCGTTGGCGCGACCTTCAAAAAGCCGGTTGTCGACGAAAATGACAACATCGTCGTCGGCCAACGCATGTGCATCGGCCTGAGCGGGGACCACCGCGTCGTCGATGGTGCTGTCGGTGCCCTCTTCCTCCAAGCCCTCGCAGAAAACCTGGAGACCCCGGCACTGATGCTGGTTTAACTAGGCCGGAAGCGGGTCAACTTATTCGGGTTGCACGAATACCATGACCACTGGCTCGTCCTCCGGGGCAGACCAACGCATTACAGACTGGGGGTCGGTACGGACTTCCCTCCTTGCATCGGGATGGATACCAATATACTTCCAAAAGGTGATGGCTACCAGGGAATCCCCATCCTGGGAGCGTGCACCGTAGTGGATCCCGCAACCGGCTATTTTCCAACATTCCCCCCTCGCCGTATCCACTAAAAAATCCATCTCCAACAACAGACCCGTCGCCATCGGTGCATCTGGGAGGAAGCAAATGCCCTTTTAGGCCGAACCATCAAACCTTTAGGCGTAGAAAAACCAACACTCCCAGACCGCCAAGCAGGCTCCCCCATACTCCCATCGGGATAGGAAGAAAAATCATAAATAAACTCCCACAAAAGGGCGGCTGCCAGGCGAATAGCCATGGCGAGCATACAGAGGATCGTTGGACTATTGGACATAAGAAAAAGTGCCTCACTCCCCCCGGAACAACGCGATCCGGAAACCCACCAAACGATTCCGATCCCGAACCGTGACTTCCCTCACCGGTTCCTTAAAGACCGACTCCGGGGAATCCAGGTAATTCCCTCCCGCATGGAATGCTTTCTCCCCTACCGGCTCCAGCCATTCTCCAACATTACCCCAAAGGTTATAAAAACCCGCTTTGTCCGGATCCCCGGTACGGACTTTCCAAAGCACCCCACTCGGGCCAAGGGCGATATCCCGAGGCGCGCCTGGTGTCCCCGCCGCCGCAAAAAACAAATCCCTGGATGGCAACACCACCTTGTCCCCTAGCAACCACCCTGCCCTCTTGGCAAACTCCCCGGCTTCCACTACCGTCACCGACTCCACCGGATAATCCCCGCCCTTTTCCCTGCTCGGATTTTCTACATCCACCAGGGCCGAATACAAATCCTGCCAAACCTCGTACCTCAACATCCACCAACCCGGCTTCCCGGGGACAGCGACAAGCTCCTTCCTCAATTCCCCAGCCATAAGCCCAACCCGGGCTTTCCTTTTTTCCATAAACTCCAAGCGCTCCCTTGTCCCCTCATACTTTTCCACCAATCCAGTGAACTCCCTGGCCAACTCGTCATAAACAGCCCGCATCCCCTCCACAGCGGCCAATGCAGCCGGAACCTTCCCCGAAGAAAGCGACTTCCCGACAGCTTCCCAGCCCCGGGAAAAGACCGTGTCAAAATGGAGGGAAGCCGAATTTCCCATCCCCGACCGGATGTCCGACCGCAACTTCTCTGCCTCCCCCGACCTGCCCTTCGCACCAAATCCCTGCAAGCCCCCCAATGCCTGCTTGTACATCCTAGCCGCCTCCAAATGCCGCCCCTTGCGTGCCAACTCCCAAGCCTGGAAAGCCATGCCCCGTACATGTTGCAAATCCTGCCAGGACTTCGCCTTCTCCACCAGCGCGTTCAACTCCGCCAGCCTCCCGGCATTCACCCTCGGGGAGTCCGGGAAATCCAAATGCAATGTGCCTTGCTTCCCCAACGCCTGCTCGAATTTGGCCAAAGCCCCCTCCCAGTCCCCCTTGCCCAAGGCCGCCTTGCCGTCCTTTTCCAAAGCAGCGATCTCCTTGAACATCGGTTCGACCCTCACCTTCTCCAGCTCCCCCTCCAGCAAAACCACCCGCCTGATATCCGCCCCGGCCCCATCCGGAAAGCGCCCGTTCGCCCTCAACTGCATTTCCCGAGCCTCCCCCAAAAGCGTAACCGCCCGGTCCACATCCCCCCCTTCCAAAGCCGCATGCCCTTGCCTCTCCACCCGCTCGCTCTCAGCCTTCATCCACAAGGACAAAAGGTCAACAACATGGCCATACCCCTCCATGGACACGCCCCCGCCCGCACTAATAAAAGTGCTGGCCCTTGCCACGATCGCCTCCAGCTCCGCCACACGACCCGCATCCAAGTCCTCCAAATCCCAACCCATGCAGTCCTCAACCTTCGCCTGAAGCTCCAGCCGCTTGGTCGCCAGCCCGGACTCCTCTTCCTCCTGCGCCTTTTCCTTCCCTTTCCCCCGCTTCTTGTGCGAATCCGACAACATCCAAGCCCCCCCTATGAACACCAACGCAAACAACACCAAAAAGATCCCAGTACCCAAAGACATCCGCCCCCTGCTCTGCCGCTTCGCATATTTCATCGACCTTAGGAATCCATAGAATCCTCGTAAAACGCAATTCACAAATCCCCTCGACAAGACTGCTAATGGTTGCTTGAAGAACCAGCCATGGGAGAAACGCTGACCATCCTCGGGCCGGGCCTATTGGGGGCATCTTTGGCCATGGCTGTGAAGCGGGAAGGCCTTGCGGCAAGAATCCATACTTGGTCACGAAGGAAGGAAACTCGCGACAAGTGTATCGGAAGGGATTGGTGCGACGCGGTTTTCGACACTCCGGAGGAAGCCGTCAAAGGGGCAGGCTTTGTGATATTGTGCCCACCTGTCCAAGTGATCCCAGGCCTGCTTGCCCAATTGGCAGGGCATTTTGAAGACGGGACGCTGGTCACGGATGTGGGGAGCACCAAGGCCAGCATATGCAAAGCCGCGGAAGATCTCCTGCCCGACCACGTGGAATTCCTTGGTTCGCACCCGATGGCAGGTTCCGAAAAAACCGGGCTGGAGCATGCACGGGCAGACCTGTTCGAAGGCCAGGCCTGCATTCTCACGCCGACAGGGGTCAACACCCCCCGCAGCCTCCATTGGCTGGGGGATTTTTGGGCGGATTTGGGGATGAAAGTCGGCCAGGCCTCACCGGAGGAACATGACCGGATCGTAGCGGCCGTCAGCCATCTGCCCCATATCCTCGCCTCAGTCCTCAGTGAAAACTTGCTTCACAAAGACCCGGAATGGAAAAAATATGCCGGGAAAGGCCTGCGGGACACCACCCGGATCGCCGCCGGGGACCCCCTCCTTTGGAGACAAATCATACACGACAACGCAGGCTCCATTCGGGAAATGCTGAAAAATTTCAGGGAATCCCTCGACATCTTCGAAGATGCCCTCGACAAACAGGACTACAACTGCATCGAAAAGATCCTGGCCGACGGAAAAACCCACCGCGACAGCCTGTCCTGAATTTGTTTCCCAGATGGATCCCCTCCCTATCCAACCCTTTACCCAGCAAGTGTCGGGCACGCACTCCGTCCCGGGCTCCAAGAGCATCACCAACCGCGCCCTCATCCTCGCCGCATTAGGGAAAACCACCACCCGGCTCCAAGGCTGCTTGGTCAGTGAAGACACCCGGATCATGGGCAAAGCCCTTCGCAAGATGGGCATCCAAGTAGAGGAATTGGATGACGGAGAGACATTGGAAATCACAGGGTGCGGGACGGACTGGCCAGTGGACAGCGCAGAAATCTTTGTTGGCAATGCCGGGACGGCTGCCCGATTCCTCACCGCCATGCTCTGCCTAAAACCCGGTGGCACCTACCATCTGGACGGAACCCCCGCCATGCGCAAACGCCCCATGGACGGAATCCTCGACACCCTCGAAAAACTCGGCACTAGCATCGAATGCCACCAGGAACAAGGCCATTTCCCATTCACCCTGAAAACCCGCGGCCTTCCTGGAGGTACTTGGGAAACTGACGCCAGCCAAAGCAGCCAAATCCTGTCCGCCCTCCTCATGGCCGCTCCCCACGCCCAAGGCTCGGTCACGATCCGGCTCCTGGGCGAAACCGTCTCCAAACCCTTTGTCGACATGACATTGGAAATGATGTGGCAAGCCGGGGCAGAAATCCAAGGGGACGGCATCGCCACCACAAACATCTCACGGTCCACGGGCAACACCCCCCCCGACACCTGGCAAATCGAGCCGGATGCCACAGCCGCCAGCTACTTCCTGACCCTCCCCGCCCTCACCGGCGGCAGCCTCACCCTGCCCAACCTAGCCGAAAAAATGCTCCAGGGGGACATCGGCTACGCATCCATCCTCCGGCAACTCGGCATGGAAGTGGAGTTTTCATCAGAAGGCCTTACCACGACCCACACCGGACCATCCCAAAAACTTAATGGCGGGAACTTCAATTTCAACCCCATCTCCGACACCTTCCTCACCCTCGCTGCCATTTCACCGCTCCTTTCCTCACCCGTCATCATCACTGGGATCGAGCACACCCGCAAACAAGAGACCGACCGCGTCCACGCCATGGCCACAGAACTCCGCAAACTCGGCCAACCAGTAGAGGAAACCCAAGATTCCCTCACCATCACACCAGACATGGATGCCCTCCGCAGGGCAGCCGCCCAAAAGCCAGTCGTCCACACCTACGAAGACCACCGAGTCGCCATGTCCTTCGGCATCCTAGGCAGCTATGACCTCCTGGGCAACGGCCAACCCTGGCTCCGCATCGCCGAACCCGGATGCTGCGCAAAGACCTACCCGGAATTTTTCCAAGACCTACAGAAGCTTCACGACCGCGCCCACGCAGGATGAACGACTACTTCCCAATACTGGCCATAGACGGCGGTGCCGCCTCCGGCAAATCCTCTACCTCCAAGGCCGTGGCCGAGAAACTGGGCTTCATGCATGTAGACACCGGCTCCCACTACCGGACCCTCACCCTGGCACTCCTCCGCAAGGGGATCGGCCTGGACAATATAGACCTAATTCCGGCCAAATTGTCGGAAATCCACCTCACCTCGGTAGTCAAAGGCCAGGAAGCCCGGCTCGCCATCAACGGCTTTGTCCCGGCGGACAAAGAACTCCGCACCCAGGAAGTCAACGAAGTCGTCTCACAATTCGCAGCCTTGCCGGAAGTCCGCCAAGCCCTCTTCCAATACCAACGCGACCAAGCGGAAATCGCCCTTAAAGAGGGCTTCGAAGGCCTCGTCATGGAAGGCCGCGACATCGGCTCCGTCATCTTCCCCGAAACCCCCCTACGCTTCTTTTTCCACGCCGACCCCGAAATCCGCGCCAAACGCCGAGAAAAACAAGGCCAACAAGACAAGATCGAGCAACGCGACGCCATTGATTCCACTAGGAAAGCCGCCCCCCTCACCTGCCCCCAAGGTGCCACCCAGGTCGACACTGCCCATCACACCCTCGGGGAAGTCATCCAAATCATACTCAACGCGATCCGGGCTTTTCGAAACAAAGTCCAACCCTGAAACGACACACCTTCTAGAAACCACCTCAGCCTCGATCCATACGCCAAAAAAATACAGGACACCCGATTTGCTCAACCCCTTCTGGGCTTGCCACTTCTTGTATCAAGGTAACCCTGGGCAATACAAGGAATGGGCTCTACTCTAGTGACGTCTGAAAAGCCCAAAGCATCCAACAAGAAGCGGATCCTCCCCTGGGCATTCCTTTGCTTGGGCCTTTCCGCAATTTTCCTTGGCAAACCCTTGCTTCACCTGGCGAGGCATTGGCCCGGGGGCTCTGAAACGTTCAAGGATCTTCTCCCCGAGGGCTTTGTGGATGATGCGAGCCGGTTAGGGCGCACGGAAGCACGCGAGGTTTGGAAGATGCCTGCTAACGCTGGGGATCCAGAGCGGCAGTTGGCGGGATTATTGTCAAAGGCAAGTGTTGAGGGCCTGCGGGTGTCGATTGCCGGGGCAAGGCACAGCATGGGAGGGCACACGATTTATCCGGGCGGAATTGTCGTGGACATGAGACCCTACAACCGGATGCGCTTGGATCAGGGGAAGGATCTGCTTTGGGTACAGGCTGGGGCGTTGTGGGGCGAAGTGATTGAATACCTGGATCCGTTGGGGAAGTCGGTAGGTGTCATGCAGTCCAACGACTCATTTACGGTTGGTGGTTCCGTGAGTGTGAATTGTCATGGTTGGCAGTTCGGCAAGCCGCCCATTGCATCAACTGTGCACTCGTTCCGGTTGATGAAGGCGGATGGGGAGGTTGTGAAATGCAGTCGTTCCGAAAATGCCGAGCTGTTTTCACTGGCTTTGGGTGGGTATGGTTTGTTCGGGGTGATCCTGGACTTGGAACTCCGGGTCGTGGAGAACCGGACGTACCGTCTGGAGCAGCGTGTGGTGCCCGCCGGGGAAGCCTTGGGGACATTTGACGAGAAGATCCTAGGGAAGCCCGGGTTGGATATGGTCTATGCCCGGATGAACGTCGCCTCCGATAAGTTTTTGGACGAAGTCATCTTGAATGCCTTTTTCATCGCGAAGGATGCGGCTGTGCCCGGTTTGGCCGAGCCGGGCCTCGTTCAGTTGCGGCGGGCCATTTTCCGAGGGTCGGTGGAGAGTGATTATGGGAAGGAGTTGCGGTGGGAGACAGAGACGAAGCTCCAGCCTCTCCTTCGAGGCGGGAAGGTGTTTTCGCGAAACCAACTTCTAAACGAAGGGGTGGAGGTCTTTCAAAACCGCACTTCCGGTACCACGGACATCCTGCATGAATACTTTGTGCCAAGATCCCGGGTCGGGGGTTTCGTTGCCGCTATGCAAGGTCTCATCCCAGGGAGCGGTGTGGACTTGTTGAATGTGACAGTACGGGCAGTGGAGGAAGACGCGGACACCTTCTTGCGATACGCCGATCAGCCTATGATCGCCTTCGTCATGCTCTTTGTGCAACAACGGACCAAGGATGGGGAGAAGAGGATGCAAGCGTTGACAAGGAAATTGGTTGATGCGGCCTTTCGCAACGGGGGGCGCTATTATCTGCCTTACCGGTTGCACGCAACCCAGGCGCAATTCGAACAAGCCTACCCCCAAGCCACAGAATTTTTCCAGGCAAAGTTGAGGTATGATCCTGGTCAGCTGTTCCAGAACCGCTTCTATCTCCAGTATGGGTCTCCAAAGAATCCGGTTTCAACCGGCCAGTAGGCTCCCTGCCCCCTCATAGAAGGTCGCTTCGCGACTAGGGGTCTGTCCAATTTTTCATGTATTTTGGCTTTAGAAACATGATTTACAAGAACCACAGGCTTGGAGAAGGAGCGGGAGAAAACCTCAGAGTCATAGGGGATGGTCGCTAATCTCTTACTTGGAGAACCCGCAAATCCAACCCCTTCGGATTACAGCATTGGAAGGCTATCGTACTTTGACGGAACCCTCCAAAGCCACAATCCTAAGAGAAATCTTTTGTCCAGTTAGCCTTCCAAAATCTTAAAAACACGGCCTGAAAAGCCATCCTACGCCTGGGTTCCCCGAAGCCGCAACACTACTGGGTGCAGGATTTCCTGGTTCGCTGTGGATTTGAATCCAGCGTTCGGGTTGAGTTTACACTTTGTCACGGTTATGGAGCTTGTAGTCCGAGAGAGATTTCCGATCTGGCGGCTAAAGCCTGGACTCCATCTGCGGGATCAGCTTCAGTGACACCGTACTATTATGAAAAACAAAGCCACCCGACGCACTTTCCTGAAAACTGCTGCGGCCACCATTGCCGCGCCAACCATCATCCCGGCTTCCGTTTTGGGGCGGGACGGGAGGCCCGCACCTTCGGAGCGGATGACCTTGGGCTGCATTGGTAACGGGAACAATGGCATCAATTGGATG
>JAYPDO010000062.1:10224-22259 GCA_038125285.1 Opitutia bacterium | reverse complement strand
CTCAGCGATGCCCAACGGGCGATCCGCATACTCCGTTCGCAAGCCGTAGACCTGCAAGTTGACCCGGGCAAGATCGTCATTATCGGAGCCTCGGCCGGAGGTCACCTGGCCTTCAACCTTTCCAACAACCATGAAAAGGAAACCTACAAACCTATCGACGACACCGACAAATCCAGTGCACGGCCCGATGCCGCGATCCTCCTCTACCCGGCCTACCTGACGAACCCGATCATGTCCCTCGACGAAGATCCCCATCTCGACCTCGAAAACCTTTCGCCTGAACGCACTTCCCCAATACTCATGACCGTCACCCGCCCTGACAAATTTACCTGGGGCGCCATCCACACGATGTCCCGGTTGGGGAAAGCCAAAGTCCCGGCCGAACTCCACATCTACGCGGAAGGAGGGCACAGCGGCGCCTTTAATAAATACCCCCTCCTTGACTTCGCACGCCCGGCAGCCCGGTTCCTTAAGGACAAATCCATCCTCACCGAAAAGATGCAACGGCGTAGCGACGAATGGATCGCCAGCGTGGAAAGGAAGTTTGTCACCCCGGTCGCGCCTTCCCCGCAGAAGGCCGAACCCTCCATTCCCGGGTTGAAAAAAGACCAACAATCCACAGGTGACAAAGCCCTCGCCGCCCTCCGCGAACCTGCCCCCGCCATCATCCAGCTCTGGCCTGGAGACGGCACGCGGGATGACGACCCCACCAATGACCTGGAGGAAGTGCTCCCCAAACGTTCCGACGGCTTTGTCCGGGTTACATCCGTTAGCCGACCGACCCTACACTTCTGGCCCGCGAAAAACCCGGATGGCCGTGCGGTCATAATTTTCCCAGGCGGAGGATACAACGGCCTCGCGACCCAACATGAAGGCACGGAAATCGCCGCCTGGTTGAACAACCTGGGCATCACCGCCTTTGTCACCAAGTACCGTGTGCCGCGACGCCAAGGCATGGAAAAACACGCCGTCGCCCTACAAGACGCCCAACGTGCAATCCGGATTGTCCGTTCCAGGGCCGGGGAGTACGGTATCGACCCCGCGCAGGTCGGCGTCATGGGCTTCTCAGCCGGGGGCAACCTCGCTGCCCTGACCATCCACAAAGCCTCCCACCCAAGCTACGAACCCATTGACGAAATCGATAAAGCCAAACTCCTCCCTGACTTTGCCATGCTGGTTTACCCGGCCTACCTCACTGCCGACCGCAATGGACCCGAACTCGACCCCATCTTTACCGGCCTCGAAAACAGGAACGCCTATCCTCCAATATTTAACGCAGTTGCTGCTGACGACCCCTTTGCCCCAAGTTCGCTCTACTATCTGCTCCAATTGCACAAACAACGTGTCCCAGGCGAACTTCATGTCTACGAAAAGGGGGGCCACGGCAAAGGAATCCAGGAACGCGGCTACCCCTTCTCTCAATGGACAAAGGCCGCCGAACGCTGGTTGACTGATTTGAAACGGGGCACGACCCAAATATATGTCCCCCGCGACTTCCGCCTGAAGGCCGACCAGTAGTCGAAATTCTGGCGCCATGCAAAGAGATGGAGGCCCAAAATCGACGAAGCCTTTTTTGAGCAGGGGAATTGCCTTATCCAGCGAAGGTCCAATCCCACTACAACTCCCTCCGATAATTCCCCAACCTTCCTGCTGTGTCCTCCATGTGGGTCAGCATGGCTTGCCGGGCGCGGGTGGCGTCCCGGGCTTGGAGGGCGGTTGCGATTTCTTTGTGTAGGGGGAGGGAAAGGAGGTTGTCTTTCGTCGTCCGGTTGGTGATGCGCAAGCTGGCGTGGAGGGAGGCTTGGACGACGTTTGCAATGGGGATGAAGAGGGGATTGCCGGTGGCGTGGAGGATGGCGATGTGGAAAGCAAGGTCGGCGGCGAGGAAGGCTTCCACGTCCTCAGTATTATTGGCCATGGTTTGATAGGCCGACTGGACGATGAGCAGATCCTCGTCACTTGCACGGGTCGCTGCCAACTCGGCGGCGGTGGGTTCGAGGGCTTTGCGGAGTTCGGTCAGGTGGAGGGGCAGGGTGGTTTCGGAGTCTTCTTGCGTCAGCCATTCCAGGACTTGGGGGTCGAGGTAGTTCCAGGTTTGCTTGGGGCGGACGATGGTGCCCCTCCTGGGTTTGGAATCGACCATGCCTTTGGCCGCAAGGGATTTGACCGCTTCGCGGACAACTGTGCGACTCACGCCGAGTTGGGTGCAGAGGTTTTCCTCCTGGGGAAGTACGTCGCCTGGTTGGGCTTTGCCGGATAGGATCCATCTACCCAAGTTATTGGTGACTTGGGTGGAAAGGTTGTCGCGGCGGGGTTTCGTTAGCATGGGGATTTTTTATGGGTGAAATCCTGCTGCTTGACAATTATAATATCATCATACAAATAAAAAGCTCCGATTAGATGATCCGATTCTAAGCGACCAATTACCACCAATGAAGCGTACCTTTTCCCTGTTTCGTATTATCACCCTGCCTACTGTCCTCCTGGCATTGAAGGTGGCGAATGCTTTCGACTTCGAGCAGGACATCCTGCCAATCCTGGAGGACAGGTGTTTCGATTGCCACGGGGAGGACAAGCAGAAATCCGGGTTGAGGGTGGATCGGCGTGCAGGGATGCTCAAGGGCGGGGATTCCGGGTTGCCGGCTTTGGTTCCCGGCGACCCGGCAAAGAGCTACTTGATGGAAGTGATCGAAGGGAGCGACCCGGACATGGTTATGCCGCCGAAGGGAAAGGCGTTGACGAAGGAGCAAGTGGGCCTGTTCCGGGAATGGATTGCCAAAGGGGCGGAGTGGCCGGGGCAAATGCTGGAAAGGGTGGAGGACAGAACGGACCATTGGTCGTTCCAGAAGGTCGTCCGACCGGAAGTTCCTGGAAGCGGGGGGAACCCTATAGATGCGTTTCTCAATAGAAGGCTTAAGGAGGAAGGCTTAAGGCTGAATGGGAGGGCTCCGGCGCGGGATATGGTTCGGCGGGCGTCGATTGTGTTGACGGGGTTACCGCCGACCCCGGAGGAGACGGACGAGTTTGTGGAGGCGTACAAATGCGGGTCGGAAAAGGCATATGCAGGGTTAGTGGACAGGTTGCTGTCTTCGCCTCACTTCGGGGAGAGGTGGGCGCAGCATTGGTTGGATGTCATCCGGTGGGCGGAAACCAATGGTTCAGAGGCTAACTTGTATCGTAAGAACGCCTGGATTTACCGGGACTATTTGGTGCGGGTATTCAATGAAGATGTTCCCTACGACCAGTTTGTCCGCGAACAGATAGCCGGGGATTCCTTGGGGACGGGAGAAGCGACTGGTTTTTTGGTGGCCGGCCCCCACGTCCCGGCGGCAACTGTCGGGCGTGAACCTGCCGCAGTGAGGCAAGCCCGGGCGGACAGGATGGACGAGATCATGCAGACAGTCGGGGCATCGGTCATGGGCGTCACGATTGGGTGTGCTAGGTGCCACAACCATAAGTTCGACCCGATTACGATCCAGGATTACTACGCTATGACTGCGGCGTTCCAGGATGTGGAGTTTGGGAGCCGTTTTCCGGAGTTTTCCGAGGACCATCCAAGGCGGCAAAGAGGGCAAGCGATTTGGAAGGATATCGCCAAGGAACGGAGCAAGCTCAGGGAATTTGGGGGCTGGGAGGAAGATTGGGGTGCATTCCGGGAACTTCACTTCGTCCCGGTCAAGGCCAAGTCCGTCCGCATCCAGTTCAAGATGCCCAATGTTAGCCTGGATGAGATCGAGGCGTTTGGCCCGGAAGAGCGCCAGGAGAACCTTTTTGACAAGGGCAGGGATTTGAAACTTTCCGCCTATCCGGATGGTGACCGCAACCACTATTCGCGGGTCAATGATGGGGAGTATGGAACCATGGCCTGGAGGGCAAAGGTGGACAAGGACGCAGAAGAACAGCCTTGGCTCCAGTTCGACTTTGCCGAAGCACAAACTATCGACCGCCTCCGCTTGAGTGCAAACCGTGAGTATTTCTACGATACTGACTACCTGGATAAGAAACCCTACCTGCCTAAATACAATTTCGAGTTCCAAATCCTCCATGAAGACGGAACCTGGAAAACTTGGGCCGGCACCTTGCACATCAACACCGAGCTGGATCAACTCCACAAGAGCCGGAAGCCAATCCTGGATGCTCTCCAAGGCCACATCTCCCGGCTCGCCCAGGAAGGGCCGCGACCTAGTTTCGTCGGGCGGTTTGTCCGCCCGCAGTTGACGCGGGTACTTCTCCGCGGAAGCCCCGAAAACCCGCATGACCCGGTCGATCCCGCTGGCCTGAAGATCCTTGGTGGCGATCTCGGCATCACCCAAAAAGCCCCTGGAAGGGAACGAAGGGTCGAATTTGCCGAATGGATTACTCGGCCTGAGAACCCGCTTACAGCCCGCGTGATGGCCAACCGCATTTGGCACCATGTCTTCGGGACTGGCATCGTTCCCACAACCAGCGACTTCGGGGTCGCCGGAGCCAAGCCTTCCCATCCCGACCTCCTGGACTGGCTGGCGTCCGAATTTGTAGAACCTACCGAGAGGGATTCCACGCCCTGGTCGATGAAAAGGATGATTCGGCTCATAGTCATGAGCGAAGCCTTCCAGCGTTCCAGTTCGCCTATCCCGGAAAACCTGAACAAGGATGCCAACTCCCGCCTGCTCTGGCGTTTCCCTCCCCGCCGTGTGGAAGCCGAAGTCATTCGGGACAGCATCCTCCAAGCCTCCGGCAAACTTGACCGCACCATCGGAGGCCAAAGCTTCCGCATCCACAACGTAAAGAAAACCTACTCCCAATGGGAAGTCGTCGACAATCATGGCCCCGGAACCTGGCGCAGGATGCTTTACCAAGAACGCATGCGCCGGGTTGACGACAAGATTTTCACCGCCTTCGACTTCCCGGATTGCGGACAGATCCGGGCAAAGCGCCCGGTTTCCACCACCCCTCTCCAAGCGCTAAACTTGCTCAACAGCCCGTTTGTGACGGAGCAGGCGAAGATTATCGTGGAGAGGGCGGCAGATGAGGCTGGGAAAGCGAGCGAGATCAATTTCCTCTTTCGGCAACTCCTTACGAGGGATGCGACAAAGGATGAACTCGAAGCCTGCAGGGGAGTCGCGCCTGAGCTGGTTGCCCGGACTTTGATGAATGCCAACGAATTTGTATTCCTGCCATAATGAAATAGTCATACCAATGCAAAACGCAGCAGAACATCTCTCCCTTCACGGTAAGCGGCTCCTCGATCGGCGTGCCTTCATGGGGCAAACCGCCTTCGCCCTGGGCGGGCTAGGGTTGGCCAGCCTGATGGCTAAGGATGACCCGGCCAACTTCACGGGAAAGTCGCCCATCCGACCCCAGGTCGACCCGAACAACCCCTACAATACTCGGCAGCCTCACTTCCCGGCCAAGGCCAAGCAAGTCCTGGTCATTTATTGCCCCGGGGCCGTAAGCCATGTGGACACGTTCGACTACAAGCCTTCCCTCGCGAAACTCCATGGGCAGAAAGCGCTGTTTGCCCCGGAAGTGACTTTCGAGGGTCCCCCGGGAAATTGCGCCAAGCCGTTCTGGGATTTCAAGCAGCGTGGGCAGTCCGGGAAGATGGTTTCCGAACTTCTTCCGAACTTGGCAGGAATGGTGGACGATTTTTGCTTCATCCACTCGCTACATACCCAGACGAGCGCCCACCCTCAAGGGGAGAACTTTTTCAATACCGGGTTCACGATGGAAGGTTTCCCGTCCTTCGGTGCCTGGGTCACTTATGCACTGGGTTCGGCCTGCGAGGATTTGCCCGCCTTCGTTGCCATCAACGATCCCCGAGGCCTTGCCCGTTCAGGGAAGAACAATTTCGGCAGCGGCTTCCTGCCCGCCGCATTCCAAGGCACGGACTTCAATGCAAAGAACCCTCCGGCGAACTTGGCCCGCCCGGCATCCTACTCCGCCAAAGACGACCAACTTACCACCAACCTCCTCCAGAAGCTCAATGCCCGGCACCTCGAAAAGTTCCCCGGTGATGCAGACCTAGCCGCTAGGATCGCCAGCTATGAACTGGCCGGGCAAATGCAAATATCCGTCCCGGAAATCATGGATATTTCTGGCGAACCCCAGTCCATCCACACCGAGTACGGCACGGACTCGGGAACCGACCTCAAACGCGAATATGCCAAGAACTGCATCCTGGCGCGCCGACTCGTTGAGAAAGGCGTCCGGGTTGTCCAACTCTTCAATGGCAGCGATCCCTCCGGGGGCAACGGGATTACCAATTGGGATTCCCACTCCGACATCTTCAAAACCCACGCCATGCAGGCAGAGATCATGGACCAACCCACGGCCGCGCTCCTCCGAGACCTCAAACGCCGGGGCCTTTTGGAACATACCCTCGTCGTCTGGGCGACTGAGTTCGGCCGCATGCCCTTCCTACAAGCCAACGGTACCGGCCGCGACCACAACCCCGACGCCTTTACCTGCTTCCTCGCCGGTGCGGGGGTCAAAAAAGGCTTCTCTTATGGCGAAAGCGACGAATTCGGTTTCAAGGCCACCGTCAACCCGGTCGAAGTCTTCGATTTCAACGCCACCATCCTCCACATCCTCGGCCTCGACCACGAACGGTTGAGTTTTTATCACAATGGCTTGGAACGCCGCTTGACCAGTGTGCATGGCCATGTGGTAGAGGACGTTTTGGCATAGGGGAATGGCAAGCAAGTTTGCGAAGGCTGTGGCCGGAAAACCCTGGCCTTCCCTCCGTTTTTCATGAGAAGGGAAGAACTATGGAAAACTTCCTGGCTCCCATACTCCGCTTCGTAATCCTGGTTCTATTTGCCCCCAATTTGTTTGGCGCAGGACAACCTTGCCGCCCGAACATCGTCCTCTTCCTCGTCGACGACATGGGGTGGATGGACAGTACACCCTACGGTTCCCGGTATTATGAAACTCCTAACATGGAACGGCTTTCCCTGCAGTCCATGCGGTTTACCAATGCGTATGCACTTCCCCTGTGTTCACCGACACGGGCTTCCATCCTGAGCGGCCAATACTCGGCACGGCACGGCGTGACGTCCGCCACGGGGCACCTGCCCGCACTCCCGGAAGGCGCGTCCCGTTATCCGGCCAATGGTTCCCCGAACCAGCGTTTCCTGTATCCGGCCAGCAAGAATTACCTGGACCCGAAAATTGTCACACTGGCGGAAGTATTGCGGGATGCCGGCTACCGCACCGCGCACATCGGGAAGTGGCACCTCGGGTTGAACCAACGCCACTGGCCTGAGCAACAAGGCTTCGAAGTCGCCTTCCATGCGGAACCCAGTCCCGGGCCAGCCAGTTATTTCTCGCCCTACCAAGTATTTCCTGACGGGAACCCCTCCCCGAGGCACCATGTCGGCACCATCACCGACGGGCCTCAGGGCGAGTACATCACAGACCGCCTTACGGACGAAGCCCTCCGGTTTATAGAGACGAACAAAGCCTCCCCTTTCTTCCTCAACTTCTGGCATTTCGCCGTACACGGGCCATGGGGTCACAAGGAGGAGTACACGAAACAGTTTTCCGGTAAGCACGACCCGAGGGGGAAACAGGACAACCCAATCATGGCCTCCATGCTCAAGAGCGTGGACGAAAGCCTGGGCCGCTTGCTCGACAAACTCGACGAACTCGGCCTGGCCGACAATACCCTCTTCCTCTTCTACTCCGACAATGGGGGCAACACCCACAGCAACATCCCGGGGGCAAGGGGGATGGATGTCCCCAAAGGCCATCCGAAGTGGGAATTCGTCCGGGATTGGCGGAAATGGGCCGGTGACCAACCCCCGACCAACAACGCCCCGCTCCGCGAAGGAAAGGGACGGATCTACGAAGGCGGCCAACGCGTTCCCCTGATGGTTCGTTGGCCGGGGAAGGTCAAGGAAGGCAGTGTGAGCGACGCCATTGTCGGCCCTATCGACTTGTATCCGACCATCCTCGACGCTACCGGGACGAAAGCCCCCGCAGGCCAGATCCTAGACGGTGAAACCATCCTCCCTGTCCTGGAACAAACCGGGCAACCCAAGCGGGCGGCGTACTTCACGTGGTTCCCCCACCTGATTCCAGCAGTCTCGGTTCGGACTGGCGGGTGGAAGCTGGTCCGCCGGTTCGAACCACATCCGGATTACCCGGAAACCCGTGAACTATACAACTTGGCTGAAGACATAGGGGAGAGCCACAACTTGGCTGCCAGCCAGCCAGAAAAAGTGAAGGAACTGGACGCCCTCATCGACCAATTCATCCAGGACACCGGGGCATTGACCCCCATTCCCAACCCGGCCTACAAAACAAGCCGGATCCCGGTAGCCCCCACCAATGCGTATCCGGCTCCAGGGTTTGTAGCCAGGATGTGCAAAGTCGTGGCAACGGACGGTGCAATCCGGATCTCTGGAGACGGCAAACAACCTTTCCTGGGTACCGCCCAAGTGAAACTCACAGGGTCGCTGGAGTTACAACTCCGCATCCGCTGCGAAGCCGGCGGCACTGCCCGCGTGCAATGGAAAACCGACACCCAGGAAAACTTCCCGGCAACCGGCCAAATGGCCAACTACGAAATCCCGGAAGGAAAAAGTTGGGCGAACCTCAAAGTGCCCCTCCCAATCGAAGGCAAGGCCGGGATCATCCGCCTCTACTTCCCTGCGGAAAAATCCCCTGTCGACATCCGCTCGATCCAGTTCCTGGACGCAAAGGGACGCACCAAGGCCTGGGATTTTTCAGGGTTGGAACCCTGAGATGGTTTGGTGATACAGCGGGGCACGGTAAATTCGCCAATTTGAATCCTCGTAATTCCTTTATCCAAAACTGTATTTACACATACGTGGCTGCCCGCTCCACTTGGAGTTGTCCCAAGGTTTCAGTGGAGCTGCAGAAGGGTTTGGCTTATCCGCGCTTTGCTTGGTGAATCGGGCGGAAAGCATCGCCCATAGTGCAAACCGGATTATAGCCAGTTTCCCTTCCCGATTGAACTTTGTCCGGATTTGCCCTTCAAAACCTGATTAGTTGGACGTGAAAAACAGTTTTCCACTATGGATCCTTTCCCTTTGGGCGGCATTGTATGTTTGCGGTGCGGAGGATTTCCGGTTTTTCGAGCAGGAGGTAAGGCCGTTGTTGGTTGGCCATTGCTACAAGTGCCACTCCCGGGGGGAGAAGGTGAAAGGGGGCTTGTTGCTGGACTCGAAGACCGGTTGGGAAAAGGGTGGCGACAGCGGGCCGGCCCTTGTGCCGGGGAACCCGGGGGCGAGTTTGTTGATGAAGGCGGTACTATATGGGGACAAAGATTTGCAGATGCCCCCGAAGGAGAAGTTGGACGAGGGGAAGGTAGAGGTTTTCCGGGAATGGATTGCAATGGGGGCGCCGGATCCACGTAAAGGGGAGGCTCTGGGGAAACGTCCGGGGGTGGCCAAAGTCGAGGATTTGTGGTCTTTGCAACCGCTTGTGGAAGCGAAATCACCTGAGGTGGGCGACCCGGATTGGTCGGGGAATGCGGTCGACCGGTTTGTTTATTACAGGCTGGCAAAGGAAGGGCTTGTGCCCGCCAAACCTGCGGGACCGGCCACTTTGTTGCGGAGGCTTTACCTGGACCTCACCGGCTTGCCGCCAACCCCGGAAGATATAGAGGCATTCGATGCAGGGAAGGTCGCCGCCGTTGTCGACAAGCTGCTGGCAAGCGAAGCTTTCGGGGACAAATGGGCCCGGCATTGGCTGGACCTCATGGCCTATGCGGATACCCTCGGCGTGGGCCGAAGCATTCCGGCCTTGGAGGCTTGGCGTTACCGGGACTACGTCGTCCATGCTTTCAATTCCGACAAGCCCTACAACCAGTTCGTCCGACAGCAACTTTCCGGGGATATCAAAGTGCCGTCCGCGCCGGGCGTACCTGAAGGCCCGGACCCCACTGCCGAGGGCATCATCGCCACGGGTTTCCTGGCCATCGGACCCTGGGAGTTGGTCGGGGGCGACAAAGTGCAGTTGCGGATGGATGTGGTGGACCGGCAAATCAACCGGGTGGGCAAGGCATTCTTGGGGATGACTTTCGAGTGCGGTCGTTGCCATGACCATAAATTCGACCCCTTTACCCAAGAGGACTACTATGCCTTGGCCGGGATTTTCAAAAGTACGGTCACTTTGAACGGGCGCATCGACGGGGTTTTCAACAACATCAACCAGCACCAACTCCCGGAATCCCCCGAGGAACTGATGGCGCGCGCAGGCCGGGCAAAGGCCTACCTGGAGGAAGTCGCCGGACTGGAGTCACAAAAACGGGAGGCGGACAAGAAGGTGGCCAGTTTGCAAAAGGAAATCGCAGCAACCAAGAAACGGCAGGAGGAGTTGGCCACCGAGGGCGGCGACCCAGGATTGGATAAGGAACTCAAGCGGCTCGAATCGGAGTTGGATGCCCAGAAGAAAGTTTCCGGGGAATGTTCCGGGAAGTTGGGGGTTTTGAAATACGTCCGCCATAGCCGGACGAAGTCGCTCGCCTACGGGGTGATGGACACGCCCGAACCCATGGACGCGAACATCAACATCCGGGGTAATGCCCACCAGTTGGGGAACCTCGTCCCCCGAGGCTTTCCCCACGCAATCGCGCCTAAGGAACCCCCGGAATTCACAAGGGGAAGCAGTGGGCGCGTCCAGCTCGCCGAATGGATTACCGACAAAAGTAACCCCCTCGCCGCCAGGGTCTGGGTCAACCGCGTTTGGTACCACCTCTTCGGCTCGGGCCTGGTCAGGACGGTCGACAACTTTGGCTCCACCGGCGAGCTTCCGAGCCATCCGGAACTCCTCGACCACTTGGCCGCGGAATTCGTCAAGGAGGGCTGGTCCACGAAAAAACTAATCCGCAAAATCCTCCTCACGCGCACTTGGAAACAATCCTCCTCCAACCCCGAAGCCCTCTCCTCCATGGCTCAGGAAAAAGACCCGGGGAACCGTCTCCTTTGGCGCGCCAACCGGCGCAGGATGGAAGCCGAGGCACTCCGCGACTCCATGTTGTTTGTCGCCGGGAAACTTGACATGTCCCGCGGCGGTCCTTGCCTTCCTTACGAAATTCCTGGGAACTTGAGCCCCGGAAGCACGGGCAGTTTCAAGGATGACACCCAATTCCCCCCCGGCCTCAAATACCGCCGCACCCTCTACCTCCCACAAAAGCGCAAAGGCCCGTTTGACGAACTTGATTTCATCCGCGCCTTCGACCTCCCGGACACCAACAACGAAACCGGCCAGCGCACCGTCACCGCTGTCCCGACCCAAGCCCTTTACCTCGCCAATTCCAAGTTCGTCCGGGAAATGGCGGCCGCCCTCTCCGCAAGGTTTTCCGATTTGCAGGAACCCGCTCGGATTGACGCCATTTACCGCCATGCCCTCAACCACCGTCCCGATTGCCAGGAAGCGGCCCAAGCCCGCCAATTTATCGAACAAATCCGCCAAGCCCTAGAAAAAGAAGGGAAGGCTCCCGGAGAAGAGGAAAAAACCGCATGGATACGCTTCTGCCATTCCCTTCTCATATCCAACGCCTTCCTCTTCCGAAGCTAAACCATGGAATCCTTCGCAAGCCCCTCCCGTCGCCAACTCCTCCGGCAAGCCGCCTGCGGATTCGGGTACACGGCCCTGGCCGGGATGCTCCAGCAAGAAGCCCTCGCATCCAGCAACCCGCTCCAACCCCGAGACGGCCACCATGCGGCCAAGGCGAAGCGGGTCATCTTCATGTTCATGCAAGGAGGCCCGTCCCAGATGGAGACCTTTGACTACAAGCCCCGGCTCGATGCGGACCACGGCAAGCCTTCTCCCTTCCAACGCGATTCCAAGACCGAACAACCCGGCGTGGCCAAAATGAGCCTCTTCGGCTCCGGTTGGAAGTTCGCCAGGCATGGCCGGTCCGGCACCTGGGTCTCCGAACTCTTCCCCCACATGGCCGGGGTCATCGACGAGTTTTGCGTCCTCAAAGGCATGCACACGGACAACCTGGCCCACGCCCCGGCTAGCCTCCAGCTCCACACCGGTTTTACCAACCTCGCTCAGCCCTCCATGGGCTCCTGGGT
>JAYPDO010000062.1:0-10214 GCA_038125285.1 Opitutia bacterium | reverse complement strand
GTCTACGGCCTTGGCACGGAAAACCGCAACCTTCCCGGATACATTACCATTTCCCACCCCACCAGCGGGGATACCGGCAGCCCCCAGCACTACTCCAGCGCCTACTTGCCCGCCATCACTCAAGGCACCAACCTCGACTTGCCAAGGCAGGACGGCGCAGCAGCCAGGCTCCCCAACCTGCAAGACCCGGACATCCCCAAAAGTATCCAAAAGCAGCAACTCGACTTCGTCCAAAAGCTCAACCGCGACCAACTCGCCCATTCCGGCACCGACCCCCAAATGGAAGGCATGGTCCAGTCCTTCGAACTCGCCTTCCGGATGCAAACCGAAGCCCCGGCTCTTTTCAACATGGACGACGAAACCGATGCCACCAAAAAGCTCTACGGCATCGGCGGCAAGGAAACGGACTACTTTGGCCGCCAATGCCTCCTCGCCCGGAGGTTCGCGGAAGCCGGGGTGCGCTTTATCCAAGTCAACGCAACCGGATGGGATCACCACTCCCGCATCCGCGCCAACCTCCCGCGCAATTCCGCTCAAGTTGACCAACCCGTCGCCGGACTAATCCGCGACCTGAAGTCCCGGGGCATGCTCGAAGAAACCCTCATCGTCTGGACCGGGGAATTTGGCCGCACCCCCTACGAGCAAGACCTTTCCAACGGCAAATCCAACCGCGACACCTATGGCCGTGGCCACAACCCCTTCGGCTTTACCACCCTCCTTGCAGGTGGCGGCATCCAAGGCGGCCTCAGTTATGGGGAAACCGACGATTACGGCTACCGCGCCGTCCGAAACAAAGTCCACCTCCACGACCTCCACGCCACCATTCTCCACCTCCTTGGCCTGGATCACGAGACGCTGACCTACCGCCACTCCGGACGCGACTTCCGCCTCACTGATGTCTATGGCGAAGTCGTCCGCGACATCCTGGCGTAAGTTCCTGCTGAGGCGGGTTGTACGATGGGTGTCTGAAAACGAGCACAGCAGGCTGTGCAAGGTATAGCGGCAGAAAGGCTGCACACAGTCCAAGGTGGGCAATGCCACAAACGACAGACGATTAGAACTTCGGATCCTCAAAGCCTTTGACCCCGGTAGCCCGCTGCATGGCAGGGAGAAGTTCCTGCTGAGCATTTGGCAGAACCCTGCTTGACCCAGGGCAGGGGAGCGCCAAGCTACCGGAGCATGACCTCCAAAACCCCCCAGTTCTTTCCCCGTCCCTTGCCCTTTGTCTTGTGTGTTTGGGCATTTGCATGCTTCGGCATTTCCTCCCACGCCAAGCGCCCCAACATCCTCTTCGCCTTCGCGGACGACTGGGGTCGCCACGCCAGCATCTATTCCAAGACCGATGGTTGCGGGACGCTGAACGATGTCGCCCGCACCCCCAATTTCGATAAGATTGCCGAAAGCGGCGTCCTCTTTACCCATGCTTATGTGAACGCCCCATCCTGCACGCCCTGCCGAAGCTCCATCCTCTCCGGGCGCAACTTTTGGGAGACCGGGCGGGGTGCTATCCTGATCGGCGCGGTTTGGGACGAGAAGATCCCGACTTGGCCACTCCTGCTCCAGGACAAGGGTTACCACATTGGCAAAGCCTACAAAGTCTGGTCCCCCGGTACCCCGAGGGATGCGGGGATCGGCGGGCAAGCCCATGCCTACGAATCCTCCGGCAGCAAATTCAACGCTTTCTCCCAATACGTGACCGGTCGGGCCGGAAAAGGGGTGGATGTGGAGAAAGCCAAGGAAGACCTATACCGCGAAGTCCGGGGCAACTTCCAGGCATTCCTCAAAGACAAAAAGGAGGGCCAACCCTTCGCCTATTGGTTCGGACCCACCAATGTCCACCGCAAGTGGATCAAGGGCTCTGGGAAGGCCATTTGGGGGATCAACCCGGATGATTTGAAGGGCAAGATGCCCGCCTATTTACCAGATGTAACAGAAGTTCGCGAAGACTTTGCGGACTACTTGGGCGAAGCCGCCGCTTTTGACGCTTCCCTCGGGATCCTCGTCGAAGAATTGAAAAAGGCCGGGGAATGGGAAAACACGGTCATCGCCGTCAGCGGGGACCATGGCCCGGCCGGCTTCCCCCATGGCAAATGCAACCTTTACGACTTGGGCACCCAGGTCAGCCTCGCCATTGCCGGGCCAGGTGTCAATGGAGGGCGGGTCGTCGAAGATTTTACCTACCTGCCCGACCTAGCCCCGACCTTCCTCGAAGCAGGGGATGTCGATGTTCCCGCAGGTATGTCAGCCCGAAGCCTTTGGAATGTCCTCAAATCGGAAAAGGTAGGTTGGGTCGACCCCGCAAGGGACGCCGTATTCACTGGACGGGAACGCCACGTTCACATGGCCAGGGAAGGGCACTTGCCCTATCCCCAGCGTTCCATCCGCACTAAGGACTTCCAGTTCGTCATCAACTTCTGCCCCGAACGCTATCCCCTTGGCGATCCCTACAACCTTGGTTCGGACAAAGAACCCACCATCCCCCAAATAGAGAACCAGACCTTCGTCACATTGCCCGACGAGGACGCCGGCCCGACCAAAGCCTGGATCGTCGCCAACCGTGCCGACCCCAAGGTAAAACCATTCTTCGACCATGCCTATGGCAAACGCCCACGCGAAGAACTCTTCGACATGCGCAAAGACCGGGATCAGATGCACAACGTCGCCCAGAACCCGGCATATGCCAAGGATGTCGCAAGGCTCAGAAAACGCCTCATGGCATACTTAGAAAAGACAGGCGACCCAAGGCTTCTGGACAATGGGATGTTTTTTGAAACCCCGCCGATGGCCGGCCCGGTCCCTGGTCGGAATTGATCCATTGGCGATCGTCTTATAGTTTATGCCATTCTTGAACACGGGCTGGAAAGGCCATGCCAAGTAGAACGGCCTTTCCAGCCCGTGTTTTTTGATCGGTTTTATTGATAAGCCTATCTGCAGATTGCCCTTACTTCAACGCGCCCTCGGGCTTGCCGTTGGTGGAGAGAACGTGGACTTCGTGGGCTTTGATGCCGGGGTTGAAGTATTCCCAAACGACTTTTTTGTCGGGGGTGACTTCGAGGAGTTTGGGCATCTTGCCGTCGCGTTGGCCGTAGCTGCAGATGACGGTGTTGCCGTTGGCGAGGCGTTGGCCGCCGCAGGGATCGGCGAGGCGGTTTCCGGCGTCTTTGTTGGTGAGGTGCCAGGCGATTTTGCCATTGGGGTCGAATTCTACGGCTTGGTTGCCGTGGGTGAGGTTGACGTAGGTGTTGCCGTTGGCCAGGCGGATCGCGGTGAAGGGCCAGGTGTGGGTGTCGCGCCCGCCGAGTTCGGGGGTGTCGGTCTTGAAGGTTTTTACGACTTTGCCGTCGGGTTGGTATTCTTTGACGGCAAAGCCGAGGAGGTGCGGGACGATGTAGTTACCGTTGGGTAGCTTGCGGGCCATGCGGGTTTGCATGTGGGCGTTGTCGGAGTCAGGTTGGAGAGGCACGGTGAGGGCGATGGAACCGTCCTTGGCGACTTCCAGGAGTTGGGGCTTGGTGCCGCGTTCGACGACAAGGGTGTTGCCGTTGGGGAGGCGTTGGGCGGTCCCGAGTTCCTTGTTGCCCTCGCTGAGTTTGTAGCTCCATACCGTTTCCCCCTTTCGGGTGATTTCCCGGGCCACATTGCCGCCCGAGAAGAGGACGTTGCCATTTTCCAGGACAAAGCCGTCCCTGGATCCGCCTTTGGTTTCCCAGACGATTTCATTGTCCTCGCCGATGATGAGAGTGCGGTTTCCCGCTACCAGGAAGGAGTGCTTGATCCCGCAATCGCTGCGTTGTTCGCCGAAGGGTTCTGCAGAAAGGAGGTTGGCTAGCAGCGCTAGGCTTGCGAAGAGGGCGGTTATCGGGGATGGAAGGGGGCGGGTCTTTATTTTCATGGTAGGGCAATATGGTGGATGGGGGCATACCTTCCCGTTTGGTTTCTTGGAAGGCAAAAGAAATCTGCGATGCGGATTTGTAATAGGAACGGCGATTTGGAATCGCCGTATCTTTGGGCGGTTGGAAACCGCCCATCGGGGATATGCCTTTTCTTGGTTACTTTTGAGGAACCCCGGAAACGTATTCGGCCTGGGTGGAGTCGAAGGTGAGGTGCCCCCAGTTTGCCAAGCGGTTGTCGACGATGCGGAGGAAGACGGCCTTGCCCTTCCATTGGGAAACGTCCCAGACGACCCGGTTCATCTGTGGTCCTTTAGGGCCTCCTGCGGCGAGGAGGCGTTGGCCGGATTCCGCGTCGAACAGGCCGACATAAAGTTCCTTGTCGTCGAAGCCGCCAGAAACCAGGAACGACGCTTGTTTGCCAAGGAGTTTGAAACGGGGGGATTCGAGGATGCCGGTTTGCTTGTCGCTAGCTCCTTTCCCAGTGTCGATTGTGGAGAGGTGGAAGGTGCCTTCGTGCTTGAAGGGTTTGTGTTTCCATGCCGGCAAGGAGGCCATTGGGGAGACCGGTTTGCCGAGGGTGCCACTGGTGGCCACCCATCCTTGGGCATCGTCATTTTCAAATGTGAACCTGTAATCGCCAAGGGGCTTGAAGCCATCGTAAGAAGTCCTGGTAGCCTTGGGAGAATTTTGTCCCCTCAGGGGTACTTGCAGCCTTCGTTCCCCTTCATCGAAGAACCTTGCGCCTTCCCCTGTCCTGTCGATGTCCCCGAGTTCCTTCCGGGCTGCCTCAATCTGAATCATCAGGCTGGCGACGATTTCAGGGTGTTCCTTGGCCACATTTTCGGATTCACTTGGATCCTTTTCCAAGTCGAACAATTGTACCTCAGGGACGGCTTCTATCATCCTTCCCCACCATCCTGTGCCCGGAGGGCTTTCCGGGCGGGGTAGCACGAGTTTCCAGTTACCTTTCCGGATTCCCGTCAGCAAGCACCCCGTGTAGTAGAGGTACTCGTCCCTCGGGCTTTGGCAGGTCTTGCCGGAGAGGAAGCCGGAAGCGTCCTTGCCGTCCAACTTGGCATCTGGCAATCCTGCCCCGGCCAGTTTGGCAAATGTGGGCAGCAGGTCCATCGTCGTGAGGATCCCGGGGCTTTCTTTTCCTTCCGGGATTTTCCCTGGCCACCTTGCAAGGAAAGGGACACGGCACCCGCCGTCCCATGCGCTCATTTTCCAACCCCGTAGCGGGTCGGCCAAGCCGGAATGTTCGGCCGGGATGAACTTTTGGCCGCCAGGCTTCATACCCCGGGTCGTTTCGATCCATGGGCCGTTGTCGCTGGTGTAGACGACGAGGGTGTCCCCATCCAGGCCGAGTTCCTTGAGCTTGTCCAGGATTTGCCCGGTCGACCAGTCGATCTCCTCGATTGCGTCTCCGTAGGGGCCGTATTCGGATTTGCCTTTGAAACCTTCGGATGCCCCCAACGGAATGTGCGGGAGGTTGTGGGCGAGGTATAGGAAGAAAGGTTTTTCCTTGTTCTTTTCAATCCATTTGAGCGCTTCCTTGGTGTAGTCCTGGGTGATGTGATCCCAACTTTGGATCGCGGGGACAACGACTTCCTTGTTCCGCAATAACTGGCTCCGGAACTTCGTTTCCTCCACATAGACTGTGAAGCCATTGAACTTTGGCGTCCCGTAGAAGTAGTCGAAGCCTTGGTCATTGGGCATCGCTTCGCCTAGGTGCCACTTGCCGATGATGGCGGTGGCATAGCCCGCCCCATTCAACACCTCCGCCATGGTCACTTCCTTTTCGTGCAACTCCGTGTGGAGCCGTTTCACATTCCCCGGTTCGCCGATTCGGATCGGATAGCATCCCGTCATCAATGCCGCCCGTGAAACCCCGCAGACGGGTTGGGCGTAGAAGTTGGTCAGCTTAAGGCCTTCCGCCGCCATCTTGTCCAACCGAGGGGTCTTGATCTTTTCCGAGCCGAAGCAGCCGAGGTCGTTGTAGCCCTGGTCGTCCGTGAAGATGAGGATGATGTTCGGCTGGCGGGCAAATGCTGGCAGGGCAAGGATTGGAAGGATGGCCAACAGCCAGAACGTAAGGGAAGGCAAGGTTTTGTCCATGGGCAGCGGAGCATGCAGTTTTGGATTGAAAAGGAAAGCATGTGGCCGCTCCTTCCTTCCATGAAAATCCTCCCTGCTAGCCTTTTCCTTTTCCAAGCCCTCATCCTTGTCGCCAAACCGGACTTTTCCCAGGCCGAAAAACAAGCCGCCGGGCATGGCCGGGAAGCCCTGGCAGCAACTTCCCCGGAAATCTCCGTCTGCGATTTGGAAAAGTATGTCTCCCTCCTTGCCTCGCCGGAATACGAGGGCCGGGGCACTGGGGCTAAAGGGGAAAGGATGGCGACGGCTTATCTGGCGGAATTTTACAAAGGGTTGAGCTTCCTGCCAGCAGGGGAGGCCGGAACATTCTTCCAGCCATACCAGGTCGCCGACGGGAAGGAAAAGGACGGAGAAAACACCCTGCGCTTCAGCATCCCTGGCCCCATCGGGATATCCCGGGAAATTCCAGCCGGGAAAGATCTGGAGCCTGTCAGTTTCAGTACCTCCGGCGAGGTAAAGCCTGCCCCTGCCATCTTTGCCGGGTATGGGATACAAGCGGATGGTTACGACTCTTTCCACGGTCTCGAACCAAAAGGGAAATGGCTCCTTCTTTTGCGAGGTTCCCCGAAAGACCGACCCGAACTCAAACGATTTTCCCCATTGGCCGAGAAAGCCAAGGACGCCAAGAAACTTGGGGCTGTTGGCATATTGTACGTCAATGCCGCCCATCCCGATGTCAGCATGGAAGTCGTACCGGCGAACATTGATGTCGGTGGGGGCAGTGACATCATTCCTGCCTTCACCATCAGCGACAACCTCGCCAGCACCCTCCTTACCGGGGAATCGGAGGGTCCTGCCTTCAAGCAACTGGCCAAGGAGCATTTCGAGGGTGGCATGGTCCGCAGTTTCCCCCTTTCCTGCCAATTCTCTGCCAAGGTAAGTTTGAAGACACGCCAACTCGACACCCGGAACGTCCTTGCCCGCCTTCAGATGGGGGATACCCCGAGCTGCCAGGCCATCATTATCGGAAGCCATGTCGACCATGTTGGCTTCGGGGACAAAGGCGGCTCCCGGGCGAAAGGTGAAGACGCCAAGAAGATCCATCCAGGGGCTGACGACAATGCCTCCGGCGTGGCCGCCGTCATGGAGATCGCCCAGTATTTTGCTGCGCTCAAGGAAGCCGGGAAGCTCCATTTGGAGCGTGACATCCTTTTTGCCGGATGGACTGGCGAGGAAATGGGTCTCCATGGCTCCAAGTACTACACCGACCACACCGCCAAAGGGGAAGGGAAGGACAAGACCCTCTACCCGGCCATCTCCTCCTACATCAACCTCGACATGGTTGGCCGCCTTCGGAAGCAACCCCTCCTCGTCCAGGCAACCGGGTCCAGCCACGCCTGGGGTAAGCTGCTCGACGGGATTACCCCAGGCCTCGACACCCGCCGGGTCCGTACCCCCTACCTTCCCACGGACTCCACTTCCTTTTACAACGCTGGCGTCCCCGTCCTTTCCGTTTTCACCGGGACCCATGACGATTACCACACTCCCGGCGACACTCCCGATAAGATCGACTACACCGGGCTCGCCAAGATCGCCACCTACGCCCAACTCATCGCCGAAGCCACTGCCAACCTCGGAGCCCCCCCGGACTTCGCCAAGGTCGACCGCAACCCTCCAAAAGTCATCATCGGCATCCAAATGGACGACACCGGAAGCGATGCCGGGGTGAAAGTCCTGGAAGTCGTTCCGGATTCACCCGCCGCCAAAGCTGGTATCCAAAACAGCGACATCATCACCTTCCTGGACGGGAAAGAGGTCAAAAGCATCGACTCCCTCCAAACCATCCTCCGCACCATGAAGGCCGACAAGGAATATCCCCTCAAAGTCAGCCGGGACGGGAAAGTCGAAGAACTCAAAGTCACCCCGAAGAAGCGGTAAGGCCTACATCGGAGCGGCGAACTTTGGTCGCCGTCGTGGGTGTTTCTAGATCTTGCTGAAACCAAGGAGGATCTTGACCCTATTGACTCCTTCGCCACCGGCCGTCAATGAAGTCAATCCTGTCGACAAGGTCCTCCACTTATGAAAACCTCCCAATGCCTCCTCCTTCCATCGTTCCTTGCCCTGCTCACAACCCTTGCCGCTGCCAAGCAACCCAACCTCGTCGTTCTATTCGCCGACGACCTGGGCTATGGCGAACTCGGTTGCCAGGGGAACCCGGAAATCCCCACGCCCCACATCGACTCCATCGCTAGGAACGGTGTCCGCTTCACCTCCGGTTATGTGGCTGGGCCGAACTGCAGCCCTTCCCGTGCCGGGCTTCTTACCGGGCGAACACCGACCCGTTTCGGCTATGAATTCAACCCCATCGGTGCCCGCAACGAAGAACCCGGCCACGGCCTCCCTGCCAACGAAACCACCATCGCCGAAGCCCTCCACGACGCCGGGTACACCACCGGGCTCTTCGGCAAATGGCACCAAGGCGGTTCCGCACCTTACCATCCGTTCCGCCACGGGTTCGACGAATTCTTCGGCTTTACCCACGAAGGCCACTACTTCGTCCCGCCGCCCTACAACGGCGTCACCACCATGCTCCGCCGCAAGACCTTGCCCGGGGGCGGCAAAGGCCGTTGGGAAGGCAAGAAGGGGCTCGTCTACACCACCCACATGGGTCACGACGAACCTGACTATGACGCCAACAACCCCATCATCCGGGGAGGCCAGCCCGTCGAGGAAACCAAGTACCTCACTGATGCCCTGACCCGCGAAGCCGTCGACTTCATCGACCGCCATGACGACAAACCCTTCTTCCTCTACCTCGCCTACAACGCCGTCCACAGCCCCCTCCAGGGAGCGGACGCGTACATGGAAAAGTTCGCCCACATCGAAGACATCCACCGACGCATCTTTGCTGCCATGCTCGCCAACCTGGACGACAGTGTCGGCGCTGTCCTCGCCCAACTCCGCAAGTCCGGCCTGGAAGAGGACACCCTCGTCTTCTTCCTCAGCGACAACGGTGGCCCTACCCGCGAACTCACCTCCAGCAATCTTCCCCTGCGCGGCGAAAAAGGCTCGATGTACGAGGGAGCAATCCGCATCCCCTACATGGTGCAATGGAAAGGCAAAATCCCTTGCGGCAAGGTCTATCACAAGCCCGTCTCCAGCTTCGACATCTTCGCCACCATCGCGGCCAATAGCGACTCCGTAGCACTTCCCAAGGTTGCCGAAGGAGTCGACTTGCTCCCTTACCTCACCGGCCAGGACACCGGCACTCCCCACGAAACCCTCTTCTGGCGGCAAGGCGGCCGCACCGCACTACTCCACGGCGACTGGAAACTCCTCCGCATGAGTGGCTGGAATAAAACAGGCAAAGCCCAATGGGAACTCTACAACCTCGCCCAGGATTTATCCGAAGAACACAACCTCGCGAAGTCACAACCCGAACGCCTCGCCGAACTCACCGCCCTCTGGGAAAAGTGGAACGGAGAGATGCGGGAACCGTTGTTTTGAGAGGCCGTCCTGTTCAGCAGACTCTGCGATCCGGGCTACACTATACAGCTCGACCGGCATGCTGACCGCAGGACGCAAAAGGATGCCTTGGTCCGTCGTTTCGGCAATCAATTCCCCATCTTGTTCCAAGCCAAACTTACGGCGCATTTTGGCAGGGATAGTGATGGCTCCCCTGCGGCCAATGGTGATTTTTCACTCATGATGTCAGTATGGCCGATTTGCCGACATTCCTTCAAGTTAGGACGCGATTTCTACTTGGCTTCTTTTTACCAAGAATGTCCGCTACCTTTTAGCGCCTGCTCGTCTCCTTCAAAGTCCTCACCTATTGAAGATATCCAGGCTGGGCCAGCGGTCTTAGTAGCCTTTGATTTGTTCTTCGACCGGGGGTTTGGATTAGTAATAAGTAACACTTTGTTATTTTAAATGAACCCTTGGGTTGCTTCTTTAATAAACGTGTTAGCTTTTATGAATCCGATTATGAAAAAGAAAACTTCGAGCCTTAGGTCGCCTCCGCTGAATCATGTTAAGTGTATGTGATAAGGAATTACAGACAATAGAGAAATTGTTCTGAGTCCATGAGTCGCTGGATTATTTCATGACCTACAAAAATTACTATTTTAGACTTTAGATCTTATCGGAAAACATGTGTGGGATTACTTTCGGTTCCATGTCCCCTTGGTATGATTGTAAATCCAAAGGCCTGAGTCTGTGGGTAGT
>JAYPDO010000061.1:709-22629 GCA_038125285.1 Opitutia bacterium | reverse complement strand
GCCATAGCGGGGGCAAGGCCCTTTGCGAAACCAGCGATGGATACGCGGATGACTTCGAAATAGAGGAACTTGCCGGCGTTGTTGTGCTTGATCAGGACGCCCATTGGACCAAAAAGTGAGTATGCGGACCAAATCCCCAGGAAGGTTCCGGAGAGGGCGGCAGCCACCGTGTGAACAAGGGCTTCAGGGTCATCCATTTTGTTCAAGGCATTGATAACCCCCATGAGGGCGGCCACAATCCCTACCCCAGGCATGGAGTCCTGTAGCATGAGCAACGTGTGGGAGGAGTTAGATGCTTCGTTCTTTTTGGTAGCAAGCTCGGTAGAGAGGATAGCGTCGATCTGATCCGGTTTGACCTTGCCGTCCACTAGTGGCCTCAGGGCCGCGCAAAGAAAATCTACTGCCGACTGATCGGCCAGGAATGTGCTGTATTTACCTAAAATTGAACTGCCCTTAGGATCCGAAATATGTTCGTCCATGGCGATGTATCCTTTTCGGCGTCCGACTTGGAGAATTTCATAGAGGAGTTTGAGAAGGTCGCAAAACCTCTCCTTGCTCATATCAACCCCTTTGAAGGCTTCCAGGACGTCCGCAATCAACCTCATCAAAACAGGGAAAGGGCTAGAAAGCAGTACGATAGAGGAGGCAATCCCTACAATAATGAGGATTTCGGGCGGGTGAACCAATTGCATCACCTGGCCTCCACCGAGCACATATCCGCCAAGTGAGGAACCCAAGGCCACGGCCAAGCCGCCTAAAATTAATATCGCTGCCATCTTTTAATATCAGGGGTTAACAGAAATGGATTGAAAGTAGGTTTGTAGGGTCAGGACGGTGTGAGTCAATATCTGGGATATCCTGCCCTCAGATCGGTCGAAAATTTTAGCGATCTCTTTTAGCCGCATGTCTTCGTAATAATACATGGTGAGGATTTTGCGTGAGTCTTCAGGGAGGCGTGCAATCCTTTCGCGAAGGAGTTCGATGAGTTCATGGTTTTCACAAATGTCCCTGGAGTCTTGTTCGGTGGCGTCGGAGATGACCTCCTCAAGGCCAGCTGCCTGCCCGGCTTCTGGCAAAGGGTTGCCTGCCCCGTGGAGGGAGAAGATGGTTATTGGCTGCACATCTTCAAGAAGTTTTGCGTATTCTTGGGTAGAAAGTTTGAGCTCTTTCCTGACTTCCTCGGGTTCGGGGGGGCGGCCGAGGCTGGATTCGAGGGTTTCAATAGTCTGGCGGAGATTCTTGGCCTTGGCGCGGTTGGAGCGGGACATTGGGTCGATCTTCCGTAGTTCGTCCAGGAGCGCACCGCGTATCCGGAGGCTGGCGTAAGCGCCCAATGTGGCGTTTTTCGAGGGGTCGAAATGGTTTATGGCCAAAATGAGCCCCTTGAGCGCCATGCTGTACAGGTCTTCGGTGCTGGTAGTCGAGGGGAACGAGGAACGGAACTTGGACACCTGGGACTTTACTAAGGGAAGGTACTGCTCGACTAACTCGGCCGTCTTTTTCTGGTAAGGATCCCGCCCTGGGGGGAGGGGTCTTGGCCGGGACCAGGTCTCCGGTTCTGGTGTCAGTGTGGTAGGCATGGGTTGAAAATCGAAGGGGGTGGGAGGGCTTATCGGTTAATGCTGGCCGGGCGGTAGTTCGCCGGGCGGTTTTTGGAGGAATGCCGGAGAGAGGCGCGGCGGGCAGGGGCGGGTTCGGGCTTAGGCAGTTCGATTTCCTCGAGCATGGGTTCCATCTGGACGGTATGCCACTTACGAAAGGACTGTGCGAGAAGCCATGTGGCGCATCCAAGGGCGAGTGCGGCGCCTAGGGACAATGGAAATCTCTGGACGAGATTGGCACCGGTGGCCAACCCAGGGAAGAATGTCACGGAGAATCCGAGCAAAGCGGCGAGTTGGGAGAGGTTATATGTAAAGTTTTGCGTTCGCATCAGGATCGGTCAAATGGGTTGGAGGACTTGGGAAGGAAAGGAGCTGGCGAGGAGAAATTGGCAGAGGTTGTCCCGGGTGTAGTCGCTGGTGATGTTCTGTCCGTGGGTCAGCATGAGGGTGGAGACTTCCTGGCTGAAGACAAAGGGCCACAATTTTGTGCTGTTGTGGAGTTCGTCGAAATGGGTGAAGACAAGATGGGTCGGGCGGCAGACAGTGGCAGCTTCGAGTGTGGCCTTGAGGATCTGGGTATCGTAGGAGGCATTGAGCACGAGCACGCGGGTCGAGATTTCCAACTGGTCCAATCCTTTGGAGAGGGACTTCCAACCCTGCCTGTCCTTAAGAGGAACGCCGGAGGTATCGACGTACAGGATGTCTTCGTCATCGATTAGTTTTACGGCCGCTTTGTCACGGTATAGCCCGATGCCGAGGGATTCGCAAAAGATCCGCAGGGCGTCGTCCGGATTGGGGATGTCTTGATCCAATTTGAAAACATGTACAATGCGGTTTTCAAAAAAAGCGCTGTGGGCAAGGACTTTGCAAAGGGCGGTCGTCTTTCCGCTGCCGGGTGTCCCGAAATAGGCGACCCGCGAGGTCATGGGTTTGATGCGGATGGAGTTGTACCTTGATTTCAACCAATGGGAAATTTCCGCAAGGGCATGGGAAAGGGGGAGGGCTTCCAAGCCTTTGAGTTCCGGGGAATCCAACAAGGCCGCAAGCAACCCTTCGTCAAAGCCCGAACGGCGCAACAGGCCATAGACAGACAGATCCGCAGAAGAAGGGCTTCCAGCCGGGACGGGAGGATCTTCCGGGGACGGAACATCACGCCGGGCAGGATCGGCGGAGTTTTCTTTCGGTGAGGGCTCCGCAGGGGCTAGTTGTACATCAAGCTTAGGGGATTGCCCCGCCCCCTTGGCTTCCTCCGCAGGATGTACTTTTTCCAATCCCTCGGCTTCCACATCGGCAGTTTCTTTCCCTGCTTCCTGAGAGACTTTGAATGTGATTTCCAGTTTCGGGGAAGTCAGGAATTTCGCCAAGCCTTGGCCGTCAACTTGGCGGACGGACACTACTTCGGCGTTGTTCCCGAACTTGTCACGGATAATATTGAGGCCTTCTTCGGCGGATTTGACCACCAAGCGGTAGCGCTTCTCCGCGTTTGCAGGTGCCTCGGTTGGCTTTTGTGGTTCTTTAACCTTGGTTGCAGGCATGGTGCGATGCATATGTTCTGGGAATGCGAATGGCCTTTAGATTCAGGCGGTAGCGAGTTGCTTTTCTTCTGCCCGTGGGTAAGGAGACACCAGCTCGGCTGGTACGGCGATGGTATCGAAGGGGCGGAGTTGGATGCGGGAGGGCATTTCCTGGTATGACAGCAAGGCCAAACGGGGGAAGGAGGGTTCGAGGAAGCGGCGTAGAGCAAGCCTTAGCTCGATCGTGGTTATCACGATGGGGGTCAGGCCGGCTTCGATCATGTTGTTGATTTTGGGGGTCAGGTCGTTGAGGAGCGCCTCGGTCAAGCCGGGATCCATCATCAATCCGATGTCGTGCTGGGTACGCTTCACCCTGTTCACGAGTGCGTTTTCAAGGTTGGGATCCAGGGAGAGGCACTGGATCAGGTCGGGCTCGGACTCAGGGTCGGCCACATAATCTTGCATGAAATACATGGAAAGTCGTTGGCGAACTTGCTCGGAGAGGTCGTCCGGGTTTTTGGTAAAGGGGGCGAAATCTGCAATGGTCTCGAGGATCAAGGGGAGATTCTTGACGGGGATTTGCTCCTTGAGGATGTTTTGAAGCACGCGCTGGATCAGACCCACGCTCACTAGGTCAGGCAACAGTTCGCTGATGAGGACGGAGTGCTTGTCCTTGACCATGTCGATAAGCCTTTGCGTCCCCTCGCGGTCAAGGATAAGGTGGGAAATTTCTTTAAGGACATCCGCCAAGTGGGTAACTAGAACGGACGGGGCGTCTACCACGGTATAACCGTTCATTTCTGCCTGCCTCTTCTCGCTTTCCAGGATCCAGACCGCGTCGATCCCATAAACGGGCTCGATGGTAGGCGTGCCTTTCAGCTTTACAGTACTGCCCATAACGTTCATGGCGAGGAACTGGTTGGGCTGCAGGGTGCCCTTGGCGACTTCGCGGTTCCGGAGGAGGAAGCGGTAGCCGTTGTTATCCAAGTCGATGCTGTCCCGCACGGTGATGGTCGGCAAGACAATCCCCATCTCCTTAGCGAAGTTGGTGCGGGAACCGGTGATCCTGTCGATCAAGTCCCCGCCTTGCTTCCTGTCGGCCAATGCGAGGAGCCCATACCCGATTTCAATGGAGAATGTGTCCACATGGATAGCCTTTTCGATGTTCTGTTGGGCAGTTTGGGCGGAGGTGCTGGCCGAGGGCATGGCCATACCTTCGGCAGGATGGGCGGAGCCATGGGCAGCTTGTTCACTGGCTACCGCACCTGGGAGTGCTCTGGCCTGCCCTTTGAGTGTAGTCTTGGTATGGTCGCCGTGGCCTCGGAGCTTCATCATATAGCCAACCCCGACACACAACAAACCGAGAGTCAGGAAGGGGCCAGTTGGCATCCCCCCGACCAAGCCGAAGAACATAAGGAAACAACCGGCGATGATGATCGGTTTGCGGTAAGAGGTCAGCTGCCGCCCTAAGTAGGAACCGAGGTCGGAGTCCGACGAAGCGCGGGTCACCAACAAACCGGCGGCAACAGAAACGATGATGGCAGGGATCTGGGAGACCAAGCCGTCCCCAATGGAGAGGAGGCTGTAGTTCTGGAAGCACTCCATGATCGGCATTTTCTGCATGAAAACACCGATCAGGATCCCACCGATGACGTTGATCAAGGTGATGAAGATACCGGCGACGGCATCCCCCCGGACGAATTTGCTGGCACCGTCCATCGCACCATAGAAATCGGCTTGTTCCTGGATCTTCGCCCTGCGGGCAAGTGCCTCTTGCTCGGAAATGATCCCGGCATTCAACTCCGCATCGATGGACATCTGCTTACCGGGCATGGCGTCCAAGGTGAAACGGGCGGCAACTTCGGCAATCCGTCCGGAACCCTTGGTGATGACCACAAAGTTGATGATCACCAGTATGAGGAAAATGACGGCACCGACCACGTAATTGCCCCGGACGACGAATTCGCCGAAAGCCTCAATCACAGAGCCGGCCGCATGGGTGCCGTGATGGCCGTTGAGTAGGATCAAACGGGTGGATGCGACGTTCAAGCCCAACCGAAACAATGTGACGGCCAACAAAACTGTGGGGAAAACGGAGAACTCGGTGGGATCCTTTACATAGATGACCAGGAGCAGGATCAACAAGGAAATGCCTATGCTGACTGATAGGAACAAGTCCAGCACCAAGGGGGGGATCGGCAAAACCAACAGGATGACCGCGAAAAAGATCGCGATAACGAACGCCAGGTCGGAATTCTTTGCAAGGGAACGCAAACCGCCCCCCAAACCAGGTAAGGGAATTTTAGCCATCTATCTTCTCTATCTTCGATTGACGGCATAGACAAAGCAAGTGGCGTGCCTATTTTGTATTTGCCGCACGAGCGGCGATCCTGCGGGACTTCAGGCGATGAAAATAATAGGCGTGGGCACGGTACACGTGAGCAAGGATCTGGGCCACGACTTGGTATAGTTCGACGGGGATCACCTGCCCGACTTGAGCCACTTTATATAGCATCCGGGCCACAGGGACATTTTCTACCATGGGGACATCATGCTCTGCGGCGATCCCCTTGATCCGGATGGCAAATGCCCCGGCACCTTTGGCTAGGACGACGGGAGCCGCATCTTTGCCACGCTCATATTTCAGGGCGACAGCGAAGTGCGTAGGGTTGGTGACTACCACGTCTGCAGTGGGCACCTCGTCCAGTTGCTGCTTTCGGAGAAGCCGACCCATCAACGCCCGCTGGGCGTTTTTTACATGGGGATCCACTTCCTGGGACTTCTGTTCTTCTTTGACCTCTTGCTTGGTCATTTTCATCTTCTCGTGGTTACTATACCGCTGGTACATATAGTTGATCACGGCGATCACAGTGATCATCAGGAAGAGGCGGAACAGTACGAGAAGGAACAGTTGGAGGATGAACATCCCGATCGCCTCGGGAGGCACCATGGAGGTGAAGATCGGGTGTTTCATGATCTCCAGCAAGGTGATGAAAATAACGACCCCGACGGCGGTGAATTTCATTAAATCGACCCCAAAGGCTACCAAGGCGTCCTTCCCGAAGATCCTCTGCAAACCCTTGATCGGGTTGAGCCGGTTGGCCTTGAAACCGAAAGCCTTGGGAGTGAGACGGAAACGGGTTTGCAGCCCTTCGGCAAGGAAACTGACAAAAAAGGACAACACGGCCAAAGGGAGGACGAACATAACCATGAACTTCCCGAAATAAAGCAGTACACGGAGGAAACCTTCTTCCGTGATCCGGGTCTCATGCAAACGACCCATGACACTGGTAGTAAACTCCATCATGTCACGGGTCTTGGCAGGTGCCAGCATCCAGACCAACAATACGGCGGTCAACAAGACCAGGGCAGTATTGATCTCCGTGGCTTTGGCGAACTGGCCTGAAGAGAAGGACTCGGTAAGCTTCTTGGCTGTCGGTTCTTCTGTTTTATCTTCGTCCGCCATGGCAAGTGCCCATCAGTTTTCGAGGAAAAAGAGCATGTTCCCCGGGGTGCGGTTCATATACTCCAGGATGTAGGCCTTGATCAAAAGGACGGAGGCAACGAACAGGGTTACCCCGGCGAGGATCCTGACCGCAAAGCTGGTCATGAACACGTTGATTTTCGGGGCGGCCTTGCCCAACACGGCCAAGACGAGGTTAATGGTCAGGCTAAGAGCGATGAACGGGCCGGAGATCAACAAGCCCACCCGGAAGATGGTGCTGGTTTCGGCAAGGAAGTTGTCGAAATTATGGATTGCGAAAAGGGGACGGCCGATGGGGAGCAAGAGGAAGGATTGGTTGAAGGCGTCCAGGATCAGGTAATGCATCCCGGTGACAAAGGAGAGGATCAACGCAAAGTAGAACAAAACGGAGCTGATCATGGAACCATGGGAGCCGAAAGGGTTCAGGCTCTCGTTCCGGACTAACCCGATTTCCATGGAGGTGATGTGGCCGGCGACTTCCAGCCCATAATAAACCATCCGGACAGTCAGGGCAAGGAACAGGCCGATCAAAATCTCATTGGCAGACAGCAGGGTAATCCCGAGCCAGTTGTGCAACATCCCTTCAGCCGCCTCTACCGGTGCGAAGGGAAGGAGCAGAATTGTCACCAAAACGGCAAAGCCGGCCTGGACCTGCGGGGGCACCATTTCACCGACGATGTACGGCAATCCCATAAAAAAGGCGGTGGTCCTCATCATCATGAAGAACGCCACCACAACATTGTCCAGTTCCAGGATCATGGCGGAGCCATCAGGACCATTGCCTGGATCATGCGGACGGTGAAGTCCGTCAACTTGGTGATGATGTAGGGTGCGGTGATTACCAACACGAAACCTACTGCGACAAGTTTGGGCACGAAGGTAAGGCTTTGGTCCTGCAAACTGGTGACGGATTGGAGCAAACTGATGATGAGCCCTACCCCAACCGCAGTTAAAAGGATCGGGAGGCTGGCGGCGAAAGCGTTCTGCATCAGCTCACGGAGGTATTCGATGGCAAGTTCTTCGGTCATGGCCTGAAACTTTTCACGAGGGAGGAGATCACGAGGTTCCAACCGTCCACGACCACGAACAAGAGGATCTTGAAGGGCATGGAAATAATTACCGGGGGCATCATCATCATCCCCATGGACATCAACGAAGTGGCGACGATGAAGTCCACGATAATGAAGGGCATGTAAATCAGGAAGCCCATCTGGAAGGCTGTCCTGAGTTCACTCAAGACAAAGGAAGGCACAATGACGCTCAGGGGGACTTGCTCCACCTCCATGGGACCAAGCTGGGATAACCCGAGCATAAAATCCACATCCTTGATGTCCGTTTGCTTGAGCATGAAGGTCTTCATATGGCCAGTCGCCACCTCCAAGGCCTGGCCGGACAGGAGCTCCTCCTCCATGTAAGGAACCACGGCGTCCCTGTACACAAGATCCCAAGTGGGGGACATGATAAAAAAAGTGAGGAACAAAGCGAGGCCGACAACGATCTGGTTGGAAGGCGCTTGTTGTACGCCCATGGCCATCCGGACGAAACTTAGTACGATGACGATCCGGGTGAAACTTGTCATCATCATGACCAAGGATGGCGATAGGGTAAGCAGCGTCATGGCGACGACGAGCTGGATAGCGATACTCACGTCTTGGGGGTCGTCCTGGCCGCTGATGTCGATCCGCAAACTGGGCTCGGGACCCTTTTGCCCTGCGATCTGGCCTTGTAGGCCTCCCGGATCCAGGCTGGGCAACAGGAAAAGTACAGCCAGGGCAGCCAGCAGGAACATGGGGATTGATTTTTTCATCACTTAATTTTCTTCAGCCTTCGATTCAAGTTCTTGCTGGAGGGCTTCGTCAAACTTTCCCTTCTCCTCTCCCCCGGTTTTTCCAGCTTCGCCGTTTGCGGAGAGGGTGGAAACATGGCTGATGAAACCGGGGCCAATCCCGACAAGGATCTCGTTCCCCCCGTATTCGACAACAACCAAGAACTGCCGGTTCCCAAGCAAGATTTGGTCCTTGATCCTCAACTTCCCTTCTGCCCGGTGCCGCCCCATCCCAAGGTAGCCCTTTTTTTGAAGGAATACCATTGTCCCGACCAAGAGGAGGAGGACAACAACCGGTGCAATCCATTGGGTAGGACGGAAAAGATCCTGGTCATCAAACAAATTTTCCAGGCCAGGCTTGTTCTCAGCGGGCAGGTTAAGTATCCTGCCGCCACCCGATGGGGACAAAGCATCCCCCCCGGTGCCGCTACGCGGTGCGGACCGGGCTGGAACTTGCCCTTCCAAACCGGCATGGCACAACCATACCGCGGCCAACAACGCGCAGGTATGGCGGGGTTTCACCCTTAGTCCTGGTTTTCGACTAGGCTGGTGATCTTGATACCGAACTTATCATCGACGACAACGACTTCACCGTGGGCGATGACCTTGTTGTTGACAAGCAATTCGATGGGATCCTTGGCCTGGCGGTCAAGCTGGAGAACCGTACCGGGTGCGAGATCCACAATCTCGCGCATCGGAAGTTCACAGGAGCCGAGCCGGGCAGTCAGGTTTACTTTTACGTCCAGAACGACATCAAGGTTTTTTGCGTCCATGATATTTATTGAAAAAGGCTTGGGGTTACTTGTTGAGTTTTTCTGAGATCTGGATGGCAATACCATCCTCGTTTTTCCCGAATTCGCCGATGAAGCAATTTTTCCCGGCAATGCGGAGATAAGTTTGTTTCAAGATGGAGGAAGGAAGCTGGAGGAAGTCCCCGGGCTGTAGGGCGAGAACCTCTTTAACCGTGGTCTTTTTGATGTCCCACTCGGAGTGGGCTTTTACGGAAATGTCGTTGTAGCTGCTTTTCCATGTGACCGATCCGGCCTGGCGACCGGAGGTCTTCTCCGCATTCTTGGTAAGCTCGGTAATCTTCAGGAGAATCGGGGTGATGGAGTAGTAGGGCACACCAATCCTCAGCTCTTCCTTTACTTCCCCAAGGGAGGCCTCGAGGGTCAGCACGAGTATCGCGCTGTCCGGGGCGGATGTCTGGAGGAAACGGCCGGTGGTTTCCTGGCCAATAACTTTTCCGGTAAGTTTGATGTAATCGTCCCACTGGTGGGTCCACTCATTGACGATCACTTGAGCCAAGTCGTCCACCATCGTGGACTCGATGGCCGTAAGGAGGCGGGGTTCCTTAACGGCGGCACCGCGGCCGCCCAGAGAGCGGTCTACCATGGCCAGCGCAAGCACTGTCCCCATCTCCAGGATCCCTACCCCTGAGATTTCCTTAATCTTAAAGAGAGATACATGCGAAGGGCTGGAGATGGATTGGGTATACTCGGTGTAGTTCAGAACTGAAAGGTTCTTGACCGCGAAATCCATGTTCATCCTCAGTTCCAAGGAAAGAGCCTGGCCGAGATAAAAGGCGAACTTTTCATTTCGGGCGCGGACGTGGTTAATCTCTTTGTCCGAAAGGAAAGATGGGTTGCGGAAATCGTACGCCTGGATAGTGACGTCGTCCCCAAGGGTCTCCCCATGGTGGCTAAAGACTTTACCCACCCCTTCAACTTTAATGGGGGCTTTCTTGCCACCCATAATGGCCTGGAGGTCGTCCGGGCTGACGGAATCCAAGCCGGAAGGATCACCATCGTCCCCAGAGGCAGTGACCGCACCAGTGGGAGGGTCGGAGGCAACAGCCTCTTCAGCCGGGGCATCAGGCCCGGTTGTGTTTTCTTCTTCGCTCATGGGTGGGGTATTACTGGATATTGAAGGCAGTGAAGGTAAGTTTCTCTACGACGCCAGCGACTCCTTCGAGCTTGTTCAAGGCGGTGCGAAGTTCTTCCTTCGCCTTGTACATAATACGGGGATTGTTGTTAATTTCAGCAAGGGACAACCCAGAGAAGTAGGTGATGGTGGCTTCTGTAATCGCGGACTGGTTGGCGTCGATCACATTTTCAAAGTGGGGGTTGCTTCCGGTAACCTCAAAGCTTACGTTGATGAAACGTGTGCGGTGTTCACCAGCCAAGTTGGTAACGATGTGCTCGAAGGTTTTGGATGGGGAACCGTGACCGCCGCCGTGACCACCGCCGTGACCACCGCCGTGACCACCGCCGTGACCACCGCCGTGGTCGCCGCCACCATGGGAGTCACCATGGCCATGGGCGTCCCCGTGGGCACCCTCTTGCATCACCTGCTTGACCTTGGGCATCATGATGAACTGGAACATCAACAGGGTGATGGCAGGGGCTGCTACAATCGCCACAATGATAGGGATCCAGGAGTTGCCACGGGAGAGTTTGAAGGTGGCCTGTTTGCCGGTGTGCAGGTTCATGGCGTTCATGTTCTTAGGGTTTTTTGTGTTATGTCAAAGCAAACATTAGCGTTTCAGGTTCACTGCCTCGCTGTACATTGTGTCGGAAACGGTCACGATCCTGGCACCGGCCTGGAAGCTTCGTTGGTTAGCGATGATGTTGGCGAACTCCCCGGTGAGGTCCACGTTGGAGAGTTCAAGGGCATAGGGGATGATCTCCCCGGTACCGTCGGTCATGGGGGGTACAAGGCCGGCGTCGATCTGGCTGGCAAGGTCCCCTTTATTGGAAAAATAGCCGTCACCGACGCGGTCAAGTTTCCCGGGCACACGGAAATCGGTAAGGAAAACTTGTTGGACGACTTCTTCGCCACCCGGGAAAAGCACGCGGAGGGTGCCGTCGTTCTCGAAACGGAAGGTGTCGGCTTGCTGGAGGTCTTCAACGACCACATCCCCGTCGGAGCCTTGGACGATGTAGCCTTCGGAGGTCACGAGGGTGCCGCCTGCATTGAAACTGAAGTTGCCGGAGCGGGTGTAGAGAGTGGCGGAGTTTTCATCGGCAGTCCCGGGGTCGCGGACTTGGAAGAAACCTTTGCCATGAATGGCAAGGTCCGTGTCGATCCCGGTCTCGTGGATGGTACCTTGGTTGAAGTTGCTGGAGACGTTGGCAAGGCGTGTGCCGGAACCGACGAGGTTGCCCGGGGCGCCGCTGCCTTCCGTGTAGTCGTTTTTAAGGTAGGTGTTGTAGAAATCGTCAGAGTATTCAGCCCGCATGCTTTTGAAGCCGAGGGAGTTGACGTTTGCCACGTTATTACCGATGACTTCCATGCCTTTGGAAAAGGTTGTAAGGGCGCTTGTTCCTGTAAAAAGGGAGGTGAGCATGACGATTATCCTGTGATTAGTAAGAGGTTGTTCAAAGTGATTCAGATGGAGGTGGATGCCTCTGCTGCGGACTCTTCCTGGGCAAGCTCAACGCGGACGACTGAGGTCGGGGAGTATTCACGATTCCCGATAGTAAGCTTCATTTCACCGCCTTGGTGTGAGACGGCGGTGACGACACCGCTACCGGATGTTTGCCCGTCCTCGCCCTCCACGGTGACGACCTTGCCCAAGTAATTTTGGACAGAGTGATCCATCTGTCCTTGCATGAAGGATTCGAAATTCTTGTTCAGCGAGCTCATCTGATCCAGGGAAGAGAAGCTGGCCATCTGGGCAACAAACTCAGTGTCCTTCATTGGTTCGAGGGGATCTTGGTACTGGAGCTGGGAGGTGAGGAGCTTGAGGAAATCGTCCATCTTCAGCTGGGACTCCTGGTTGGGGAGCTGGCTGGGGGATGTAAGGGCGGAATTCGCTTGGTTTTGGGCGGTGGCGGCTGCGGAGGCAATCATGGTATTTCCGGGTTGGGGGGGTTGGTTGAAGTGTTATCGTAAAAGTTGCGAGGCGCCTTGGCCAGTAAGGGAGGGATGGGGGTCTTCCCCAGGCATGTCCTCGAACTCGGGAGCATCCAACCCGACGCCACGCTGGGCGGCTTCGGTACGAAGGGACTCCCAGCTTTTCTCAAGGGCTTCCCGGAGTTGGGCGGACTTGGTGGAAAACTTGACTTTGATGCCCCCATTTCCCGGCCTGACATTAAAACGGACAAGGAGCTTTTCCCCGTCCGGCATGTCGAGGGTGACCCTGGAGGTGCCACCGCTTTCCTGCATCCGGAAAATTTGTTGGGCTACTTGGGCGACCGCGCCTCCATAAGGGTTTTGAACGCCTGCGGCCTGCGGATTATTCCCCGCTTGGGCGGCTTGCTGGAAAGTTTGGGCTTCCTGGACATTGGAAGCGGCCTGGTGTAGCACGGATTCCTGCAAATTGGAAAAAGTCTCATGCCCATGGGAGTGCTGATCCTGCTTTTTGCCATCCGAGCCGTCCTGGTCTTTGCCAGGGCTTTGTTCCCGTGCCTTCCCCATGGCCTTGGCAACGGTTTCGGCTTGGGGCTGGGAAGTGCCGGAAGGTTTTGCAGCTTGGGCGGGCTTTGGGACAATGGGTTTAGCCGACTCCGTGGTTGCTGGAGCCTGCCGGGCAATGGCAGTTTGGTCTTCAGGAGATTTTTCTGTGCCGGGCTTGGCTATTGGGACGTGCCGGGCAGGAAGAGCCGATTGGGGGGCTTTGCTGGCAGGGGCGTCACCATATGGTTGGAAATTGCCCCGTCCGGCTCCCAAATCACTGCTGGCCTTGGTGGGTTCCGAATCCCCTTGGGCATTTCCATCGTGCCTGCCACTGGGGGAGAGACGGGCGGTGTTGCCCCCGTGGGAACCTTTGTGGGCAGTGCCGTTACTGGAATTGGCCTCCAGCCGGGGCTGATGGGGCAGGTTGCTATTCCTGGCCGCAAGCATGCCCTGCTGGCCGTGCAGTTCGCTGTCATGCTCCAAGGCGGCACCGGCGGATTGGCCGTCATTGCCGGAATTGGCCTCAGTTTCCTTGTCCAGGATATATTTTTGGAACAAATCCTTCTCGGGGATCTTATCGCCCTCTTTGGACAGCTTCAAACCGCCTTCATACCCGAACGGGGATGGCGCGGCTTTCTGGCTGGCGGAGATGGAATCTAAAATGGGCATGGCCTCTGTTTTGGGCGGGTGGATGGGTTGGCTAGTGACTGGTCAGCCGCCTTTCTTGGCATTGCCGGGCTTACTTTCGACAACGAGCCTGCGGAGGTGTTGGGCCAGGGCTCCGGCCAAGGCGCGGGTTTCATCCGTCGCTTCCTTCCCTCCGGTCATTTCTTCGAAAATCGGGGCGATGTCCTTTGGATCCATCAGTTCGAGGATACCCAGGACGGTAAGGTCAGGGATTTTGATCTCCGGCTTCGGGGCACCGACACCCGGAAGTGCGAGACCTGCATTACCGGTGGCGGCCATCGGTTGGGATCCATCGGACTGAGTTGCAAACTCATCCTTGTTCATCTGGAGAAATAAGGCCACTGCAGCAGCCGGGGACAGACCTTCTATCGTAGCTGCCAAATCCTTCATCTGGGCAAATTCCTTTTCTTCCAGGAAAATCCGGCGTTTTTGGAAGTCCTGTACCTTCTTATCAAACTCAGCTTGGAGGTTCAGGATCTCGTTTTTGTGGTTTTCGAATTCTTCCTTTTCTTGGCGGATGCTGGCGCGGATGTTTTCCAGGTCTTCCTCACGGCCACGGATCTTTTCGTCCCGTTTTTCCAATTCCTGTACGAAAGCCTTGATATCCTCAGTCAGGTTGTCCGGGTATTGGATCGGCCTATCGGGAACCGGCGTAAGGTCTGGCGGCCGATTGGCATGGATATCTTCCTTAATCCCGTTCAAGGCAAGTTGCATCACCGCGAACAAGATTATAGCGGAAATGATGAGGGAGAGGCCGACTACGGTCCAGATGGATTTGAGGAATTTCATGGTTTCCAGGTTCTGTGTGTTAAAAGGTTAGTGTTATTGGACGGGGGTTGGCTGGCCTTGCAGGATCAAGGACTTGCTGGAAAAGGGTGTATGAAGGGCGGGGCGGTTATTGGCAATGTCCTCCAGCATTTTTTCCTCCTCCTTGAATTGGTGAAAGAGGTGTTCGCCTTTCTTCCGTTCCCGGTGTTTGTCAAGGGCGTCAAACTCGCTTTTTTTGGATAGGTATTCGAGACGGAGTTTTTCTTCTTCCTTTGCTTTTTCGGCGACCAGTTCCTGGCTTCGGCGGAATTCTTCTTTGAAGTTGGCCATCGCCCCGTAGAAGGAGGGCATGTACCGGGGATGGATCCCCTTGTCCACTTGTTCCTGGATTTGCGTTGCCACCTGGGAGATCCGGTCGAGAATGTCCTGGCTTCGCTTTTCCTGCCGGATGCGGCTTTGCATGGCCTTAGCGTACGCCTCCTTGGCGTTGTCCTGGAGTTTTTCCCGGCTGTGGTGGAGGAATTGCAACCTGTATTGGAAAGGCTTCATGCGAGGATCTCCTTCAATCTTGCGAAGCTGGAATCACGGCCAATCTTTGTATTTTCCTCCTGCCGAAGGAAATCCCGCAAGGGTTGGTAAACCTTGATGGCGCGGTAGATCATATTGTTCGTCCCCTTAGCATAGGCACCCACATTGATCAGATCTTCATTTTCGCGGTAAATCGCCAGCAAGTCCCGGGCTTCGGTGATGGCGGAAATTTCTTCCCGGGTACAAACCTCAAGGTGAAGACGGCTGATGCTGTCCAGGACATCGATGGCCGGAAAATGGTTCGCGTTGGCAAGTTTCCGGTTCAGGACGATGTGCCCGTCCAGAATACTGCGAACTGCGTCCGCAACAGGCTCGTTCATGTCGTCCCCTTCCACGAGGACTGTGTAGATGGCTGTGATAGATCCGGTAATCCCGTTCCCAGAGCGCTCAAGGAGTTTGGGCAATACACCGAAAACGGAGGGCGTATAACCCCGCGAGGTGGGGGGTTCGCCCACGGCAAGGCCGATTTCGCGCTGGGCCATGGCAAAGCGGGTCACGGAATCCATCAGGAGCATGACGTTCTTGCCGTTGTCCCGGAAATTTTCCGCAATGGCAGTGGCAACGTTGGCCGCCCGTATCCTGAGCGGCGCAGGTTGGTCCGATGTCGTGACAATTACCACGGATTTGGCCATGCCCTCCGGTCCGAGTTGCCTTGTAATAAATTCTTTCACTTCCCGGCCCCGTTCCCCAATCAGGGCGATTACATTGACGTCGGCCTCCGAATTCCGCGCCACCATACCCAGCAGGACGGACTTCCCTACCCCGCTTCCGGAGAAAATCCCGACACGCTGGCCACGGCCAAGGGGGATAAAGGTGTCGATTGCCTTCACCCCAGTGTCAAAGGGTTCTTCAATGGACTGCCGAGCCATGGGGCTCGGGGGGTGTGCCTTGAGGACACCCGTTTCCCGGGCATTGAGCGGGCCTTTCCCGTCGATCGGGCGCATCCGCCCATCCAGGACTCTGCCGAGCAGGGCCTCGCCCGCCGGAACTTCGTTGCTTTCGTGGGAAGTGACGACCCGGCAACCGGGGTGCAAATCGTGCATGTCGCCCAGGGGCATCAGCAGTACGCGGTTTTCACGGAAACCGACGACTTCAGCCGGGGCAGATTCACCGGAACGTTCAGACTGGATCAGGCAAATTTCACCAAGTGCGACTTCGGGGCCTGCGGATTCAATGACCAACCCGTTCACGTTAAGGATCCTGCCAGAACGCTCGGATGTAGTAATGCCGCGGAGCCGGTGCTCCAGACGGTCAAAGCTGTCGGACAACAAGTTCATCAAGTGTCCTCCCCGTCCATGGCTTTGAGCCGGGTGCGGATGCTACCGTCCAATGTGCCGAAACGACTGTCGACATAGCAATCGCCGCGGTTAAGTGTGTCGTCCTCGATAAATTCGATGCCAGGGTAATGGATGGACAATGCGTCACCGCCACCACCGCCGCCGAAGAGACCCGAAAGAGCCTGGGCAAAATCCACGCTTTCCGATTCTGGTTCGGGCATGACATGGCTTTCGGATTCCCTGAAACTCTTGAGCAAAGCCAAGTCTTGCGGATGGAGCCGGACCTTGAGAGCCTCCCCTTCCGGGGCCTCCTTGAGCAAGCTGTCGACGATGGATTGCACATGGGTTGGCTCGATTTCGATAGAATCGATGACCTTTTGTGCCGCCATGACCACGACCCTGGGGAGACGTTGGGAAAGTTGCTCCATCGTTTCGCGCTGGCGGTCAGTCAGGGATTGGAGCACGGACTCGACCCTGGAAGAAATTTCCGCCTGCATGGCTTCGACTTGTGCAGCAATAGCGGCATGGGCATCCGCTTTGCCACGTTCGTAGGCGACACGCTCCATCTCGGCGGCAGTTTCTGCCGGGACGGCCGTCTGGCCACAATAGGTCACCGAAACCCGCTTCGGGGGTTTGTGAAACCGGATGGTCCTATTCGACAAGTCCGCCATCGCCTGTGGACAGAGTAATTTCTTCGCTGGATTCGAGGAGGCGCACGGTCTCCATGATCCTCGCACGGGCATCGTCGACCGCTTTGCGCGGCACCGGACCCATGAATTCCAACTCTTCCTTGAGGTTTTCGGCCGCCCGTTTGGAAACGGCGCCATAGAAGGCTTTGCGCAACTCCTCTGTGGAGGGCTTCAGGGCGAGGATCAAATCCTCGGTCTGCACGTCGCGAGCAATCTTCTGGAGATCCATGACAGGGAGTTGGATCAAGTCGTCGAAGGTGAAGAGCTTGTTCCGGATGATCTGGGTCAGCTCCGGGTTGCGCTCTTCGAGGCGTTCGAGGATCTTTTCCTGATGCACGGAAGGTATCTTCTTGAGCAGTTCGGCCGCCGCTTCGGAACCGCCGCCGGAATGCCAAGGGGAGGATGCCCCGACATCGGTCAGGCGTTTGATGGAATCGGCCACGCGGGTAATTTGCTCGGAGGTGTAGTCCTCCAGGTTGGCAATGCGATCCACCACTTCGTCCTGTTGTTCAGGAGAGAGATAGGTGAAGACTTGGCCGCCCTTCTCCTTGCTCAGGTTGGCAATCACGAAGGCGATGGTCTGCGGTTGCTCCCTGGACAAGAGGCTGAAGATCTGGCGGGCGTTGAGCCGGTCTACGCTCGCCATTAGGTGGGAGGCGCTCCGACCCGGCTCGATGCGGTTGACCATCGTCTGCGCCTTGTACTGGCCTTTGGCGATCTCAAGGGCGCTGGAGGCGAAGTCGAACCCACCTACTGACTCTTTGAGGCTGTCCCCGATGATCTCGGCAAATTCTTCCACCAGCTTCTCCTGGATGTACCGGGGAACATGGGAACATTTGTTAATCTCACGGCAGATAGCTTCAGCTTCCGGATCCTCGAAGTTCTTGAGGAGTTCCCCTGCGGCGTCCTTGCCAAGGACGATCAGGAGCATGGCCAGCCTTTGCGTCTTGCTAAGGGAGGAGTATTCTATGGTGGGTTCTGCCATTGTCAGGTTCCTTCGGGTAAGTCGGGTGGTTTGCCATCCTGTGGGGGCTTATTTTTTATTCATGTATTCACGCAAGGCGGAGCCTACGTTTTGGCTACGTTCACGGATCAGCTCGTTGAGGAGTTCCGGAGTGAGGGCGTCCGTCAAGGCCGGCACTTGCATGGCTTGGCCGTCTTCATAAGGGCTTTCCAAAAAGGCAGCGGTCTCTCCGTTGCCACTGTCGTCGATGATCTCGACTTCGGGCTGATCCTCGGCACGGAACCGGTTCATGATCTTAAAGAAGACCACTAGGGCGGCGACGGCCACAAGCAAGCCGATGAGAAAATTGATCAGGGGCTCGTATTCCTGCATGGTCTGCTCCCATTTGTCCCCGAATGCAGTAGGGATGGCGGCAGGGCGATAGAAGGAAACTTCGGCAATGTCGACGCGTCCGTTCAAATATCCGGTGCCTTCGGCATCTTCCCTCAGCCCGATGGTGCTGGCGATGTTGCGCTTGAGCTGTTCGACGTTGTTTTTGATCTGGTTGCCGTCGGTGTCGGTATTACTGATGAAAACGGAAGCAGTGATATAGCTGCGTGTGCCAGGCTTGGTTACGGTTTCGGTCACGGTGTTGTCCGCGATATACTCGGTGGTCTTGCTTTCGCGGTCCTCGTCGGTCTGGGTCGCGGGAAGGTCGTTGAGTGTACCCGGAAGGCCTTGCGGGTCGTTCTGGGTTTCCCCGACGCCACGGTCCCCGAGGGAGCGCTCGCGGGAGCTGAGGCTGTCCTGGTCGTGCATTTCCTTTTTGATCAGGCTGCCGCTGTCATCCGGATCCCAGTCTTGTTCAACAACCGTTTGGGTTTTCATGTCCAACTCGATGGAAACGCGGGCAACGACATTACCCTTGCCGACTATCTTCTCCAACTGGGTTTCGATCTTCTTGGCTTCAGCGGCCTCCATCTTGCTGGCAAAACGAGCATTCCCGCTGGCTTCGCCGAACACGCCGTCTTCAAGGAAGGCTTCGTGGAGAGGGTTACCGTGGTTATCAACAATGGAAACATCCTCGAGCGCCACACCTTCTACGGAGCTGGAAACCAAGTAGCGGATACCACTGATCGCTTGTTCGTCCAGGGTAAGATGGCCGGTATCAACGAACACGGAAACGGTGGGCTTGTCATTCGGATTGGTCTTGATCAGGCGGGTCTCCGGCTGGGCAATTTGCAAACGGGCGTTCTTAACCCCTTCGATCTCCATGATGGTCCGGGCAAGTTCGCCTTGGATGGCACGCATCTTCTGGAGCTTTTGCTCGAAATCGCTGGCCCCAAGTTTGCCAGGGTCGCTACCGAAGAGTTCAAGGCCGACGGTTTTGTCGCTAGGAAGGCCTTGCTTAGCCAATTCCATACGGAGCTTGTGGACGTCTTTCTTGAGGACTTGGACACCGTTGCCAGTCTCAGAGGTCTTGAATTTGGTGCCAGAGGCTTCGACGACACTGACGATCTTGGTCATGTCATCGTCGGAAAGGCCGCCGTAGAGGAGTTCCATCTTGGGTTGGCCGGCCCAGTACATGATCGCCGCCGCGACGGAGACTACGCCGGCCACAGCAGCACCCGCAGCGGCCTTTTGGCCTGTGGTCAGGTTGGTCCAGAAGTCTTGTATGCTAGAAAGGTTCATGGGGATTTCTTGGTAATCGTATTCTCAAGTGGTACGTAGCCAGGACTGGTACTAGACGTTCATCCGCATGAGGGTTTGGTAAGATTCCTGCAACTTGTTGCGTATCTCGAGCATCAGGTTGAAGGCGACCCCGGACTCGCGCATGGCAATGGTGGCTTCATGGATGTTGTCGCTACGGCCAGAAAGCAGGTCTTCGACTTCGCGGCCGGCGTGCTTTTGCTTCGCGTCCACTCCTTTGACCAGGCCTTCGAGCATCTCGGAGAAACCGGGCGCACGCTGGACTTGGGGCGTCCCCATGGCGGCGTGGTAGCTGCGGGTTTCGAAGTCAGAGGAAGGGCTCCCGGAAAATTCTACCGAGGAGGAGCGGAGCTGGTGGAGCATTTGGTGTTGCCCGAGACGAGAGACCGATTGCTGGAGTTCGGTCTGGCGTTGCTGTGAGACGAGGGCATTGATTTCTGTTAGGAGGGCCATGGTTTGTATCTATCAGGGTTTCTATCTTAAAATCTGGTTACGTTCTGACGGGGCGGCTTACTGACCTATCTGGATCGCCTTCATCGCCATTTGGCGGGCGGTCTTGGCGACGCTGAGGTTCGCTTCATAGGCACGGGAGGAGGTGATCAAGTCCACCATTTCGCGGGAAACTTCGACGTTGGGCATCTCGACCATGCCGTCTTTATCGGCATGCGGGTGGTCCGGGTTGTAAATTTTCCTCCCGGGCGTTTTGTCATCGAACACTTCCGAGACGCGAACCCCCTGGTGGCGGGCGTCATAGGAAAGACGTTTGCGAGAGTGGTTGAAAGCCACCGGCTCCTTAGCCTCGTCGATCAAGGCTTCGAAAGCGACGAGCTTGCGCTTGTAAACACCGCCATCCATGTCCTTGGTCGTGTGGGCGTTGGCAATATTCTGGGCGATAACCGAAAGGCGCACCTTTTCGGCGGCCAGGGCGTTGCCGGTAGCCCGGATCCCGGGCATCAGGTTCATGTGTGAGCTCATGGATATCTAACTTTTTCTGTCTAATTGAATCCAGGGAGGGACGCAGGGGATCAGGAAGGTTGGCCTTTGATCGCGCTGTTCAGGGTCTTGATCCGCCCACCGATGTACTCGCTGACGAATTGGTAGTTCAAAGTGTTCCGATTCATCTCGAGCAGCTCGATGTCCAGCTCAACATTGTTGCCATCGAGCCGAATGGGCTTGGTACGGTTGTCGATCTCCGTCCGGATGCTCATGCTTGAAAGCTTGTCCTTGTCGCCCCTTGCAAGGGCATCATTGAGTTCCTTTTGGAACGTCACGGGCAAATCCCTGCGCTTGTAGCCCTTGGTTTCCGCGTTCGCGATGTTGTTCGAGAGGGCTTCGTGGCGGATGTGGGCGGCATCCATAAGCTTTTTCGAAAGGACGTAATTGGTGGATGAGTAGAGATTTTCTAACATGGCAGCCGCAGCAATGCAACCATCGTGCCAATCCTGAAAAAAATTACAGGAACCCTTTATCGATGCAGGAAAAATTTAGAATTACGCGCTCCCAAGCATTTCCCTGGCCAGGTGTCGGCAAATAATTCCGGCAGCCCGACAGGACAACGCCCAACCCCGTCCGGGCCAGATTGACAAACCAGCTTGCCCTGCCCTGGCCAATCCATTGACATACACGCTCCAACCCTAGAATCCCAAGCCCGATGAGGTTCCCTGATTTCCAACCCTGCCTTTTCGTCGTTTCCAGCGATGGCCGCATCCTTAGCTACGAACCCCATTTCCTGGAGTGGCTCGGCAACCATACCGATTCGTTGGCCAACGTCCCGTTCAGGAAAGTGATGGGGCAAATCAACCCTGACTGGCTACCGCAAATCCCGGGAGACCCGGCGGACATCCCCTCGGGGTTTTACCTTCCCTGGGAGAAATCGGGACAAGGCGCCGACCACTACGGGATCCAAATCCAGAAAGTCTCCCACGGGAACCTGCATTTCCTGACCCTGCTCATGGACATCTCCTCGGCATGGCAGCTCTATCAGAAGACCCACTCCCTGACCTCCGAAGCGACCCTGCGGGCAATGACCCTCCGCGCACTCAATGCCGAAGCACGCATGGAAACCTACATGGCCAACTTCCCGGGTATCTTCTTCTCCCAACGGCCCGACCTCTCGTTCAGCTATATCGGGCAAGGGGTGACCGAACTGCTCTCCCACAACCCGGACCACTTTTATAAAAACAGCGGGATGTTCCTGAACATGATCGACCCGGAAGACCGGGAACGCTTCATCGATACCCTCCGCAACAACGCCTCGACCCCCAACCGCTTCAGCCAGTCCTTCCGCATCCGGAAACCGGAATCCAGTGACGTCATTTACCTCCTCGACGTCCGCACACCCAAACTTACGCCCTCAGGGATCCTCATTGGCTACGACGGCGTCTGGCTCGATGTGACCCGCCAGGCCATCGCCGAAAACCGCCTGTCTAGCAC
>JAYPDO010000061.1:0-699 GCA_038125285.1 Opitutia bacterium | reverse complement strand
GATCTACTCTGTCAGCGACCTCCATCTCCGCAACCTCGAAAAGGAGGACTCCATGTTCGACCTCCTTGGCAATATCAAGCACAGCTCGCTCCAAGCCCAACAACTCGTCAGGAAAATCCTCGACCTTCACAAAGACCAGGACAGCGGTGACAAAACCTACCACGACCTCCGTACCCTCTTGCAAGAGCAACTGGACCTATGCCAAATCCTCGTCGCGCGCAGCACTTCCATAGAACTCCAAGTCCCGGAACACGCACTCCCGGTGCACATCGATGAGTCAGCATTTCGCCAAACCATCCTCAACCTGACCATTAACTCCAGGGATGCCATGGGATCCAAAGGAGCCATACAAATCCGCCTCCGGGAAATCAAATCCTCCCAGGAAATGGCGCCAGCCGGAGCGCCCATCATGGGGCCAGCACCACAGGACGGCGTCATCATGGACTTTTCGGACTCGGGCACTGGCATACCCCCGGATGTAATTGGAAAAATCTTTCAACCCTTCTTCAGCACAAAGCCCAACGGCAAAGGAAGCGGTTTCGGGCTCTACAACGCCAGGATCTTTGCGACCAACCACCGAGGAAAAATCGGGGTCACCAGCATCCCAGGGGAAGGGACGACATTCCACCTCTATCTTCCACTCGTCAAAGAGTGAGGTAATATGGGCAGCACCCAAGGGGGAGCAGCCCAGGCAAAAGC
>JAYPDO010000060.1:17818-22655 GCA_038125285.1 Opitutia bacterium | reverse complement strand
CCTTGTCCATAATGGCTAGCCCCTGGGGTCCGGCCATGGTGGCGAAGGGATAGCAGCAATATGCACGGAATGGTTCCGGAATGCCATTTAGCGTATATACTAAAATTTACTGAACCGGTTAGAAGAAGGAACGGAAGGCCGGTGTAGGATAATGACTTTTCCCTCGCAAGGAGTGCGGGGAAAAACCGGGCTTCCGGTGCCCGGAGTAAGCCGGAAAACCGGCCACACGGATGTGGCCATCTATCAACTAAAAACACATATATACAAGGAAGTATCATGTCACTAGTAATCAATACAAACACAATCGCTAACTCCGTACAACGGAACCTGTCAGCAAACCAGGCTAACTTGAGTAAAAGTTTAGCTCGTTTGTCCTCGGGTTCCAAGATTGTCGATCCTACCGACGATGCCGGAGGTTTAGCCGTCTCGACCAAATTGGCCGCAGCGCTCAATCGTAATGCTCGCACCCAGCAGAACGTTCAGAACACGATGTCTTTTCTCCAAACACAGGATGGTGCATTGTCCAATGTTACCAAGATCCTCGACCGGATGAGCGAGCTCAAGACGATGTCTCTGGATCCGACCAAAAACTCCTCTGACATCGACAATTATGATGCCGAGTTTACGCAACTCCAATCCCAGTTGGTGAACATCAAGGCCGAAGACTTTAACGGCATCAGCTTGTTCAATGCATCGAACAACCTCACTGTTTATACTACAGAGGCAGGAGACGCTGCAGGTGAACCGTCCGTTTCCGCTACCCGCACCGGTGTATTCCAAGAACTTGGTAACGTCACTTATGGCGGTACTGCCAATGGTGCCACCGGCTCCATGGCCGTGTCCGAGTTTAATTCACAAGCAGCTTACACCGCACCGGCAGCAGTTGGAAATGACTCTGTATTTGTGAAGGAGACCCAAGCTGACGGAACTATTCGCCTGGCATATGTCAAAACTGACATAGCTGCTGGCGGTGGTACCAGCTTTGACGCTCAAGTCACCGCTGGTAACCTTATCGAGATCAGTAATGTGTCCGCCCTGTACGACTACGAAAATGGTGTGGCGCGTTCCAATGCGTTCGAGGGGACCCGCACTGTAGGCGCGTCCGAGCACACGGCAGGTGAAGTCGTATTCGACGACACAAGTGGCTCCTTCTACTTAACCGTTGGTGCCTCTCTTAACTACACAGATGGTAGCACCGCGGCAGCTGCAACCATCGGTGCCAATCCTGGTGAGTTCCTCAAGCTCTCGAGCTTTGCCAGCCTTAGCGACCATAGCGCGTTCTCAACCTCGGAAGTATACGAGACCGGGGACATCGTTAGTTATGACGGCAAGCTTTATGTTGCTGAAGGTGCAACGATTGCAGCAGGCGGATCCGTTCCTGGAATCTCCGGTGACTGGACTGAGTTGTCCAACTATAACGCCTCTGGTGCAGACTTACTGACATCCAGCAACAAGCTGTCCAACTACTCCGTTGCCGACTTCCAGTCCTTCCTGCAAAGCGCTGCCACAGCCCGTGCGCAAAATGGTGCGGAGACCGCTCGCCTGCAGTCTTCCTTGGATCTCTTAAAGACTAACCATGGTAACTTGTCGGCTGCTCGTAGCGTTCTTGCGGACGTGGATATCGCGTCCGAGTCCACTGCTCTCGCCCGGAACAACATCCTTGTCCAGAGCTCTGCCGCAATGCTTGCGCAAGCCAACGCTTCGCAGAACGTGGCCCTGTCACTCCTTGCTTAATTACAAGGATTCGGCTGACCCTGGCCAATTATAGTCCGGTGTTCCCGGGCGCACCCTGCCTAGCAGGGTTGCGTCCGGGATGCCGGACAGGCCACGGGGAGTCGTTATGGGTTGCGAGTATCGAGTTGGGGCGAGTTAGAGTGCGAAAAGGGTGTTTATGAATTTGTTGTTTTACCTGAGTTATGAAAGGGGATTTGCCCCAGTCGACCCAGGATTAATGGAAAAGTATAATACGAACCACGTAAGAAAGGATAATGCCTAACGGACTACCGTAACAAATGTCAAGGAAGACTAGGGTTGCTGTTGATCGCAGCGCGCCCTCCCCATGGATGGGGCTGGTTTATTCCGCAAGCATGGCTGTAAGGCCACCTTGTGACAATTCAATGACAAGATCAATATATATCATCTAAGTCTAGAAAGGCAAAGACCGCCGGATAAGACCGGCAATCATGTAATAATAAATAGAGAATCCACCGGCCAATAACCGGTGTTCCGGGAGCTCCCGGATGATGAAGCGGAAGCTAAAATGTGGAAGCGGTACGGAATCCAAACCTGCATAGGTCAGGATCCTGTTAATAAAGTCAATTGTGCCATGGGTACGAGGTTATTTGTAACCGAAGTATTCCGTGCGCAACGAAGTAATGGAAAAATAGAAGCATATGTCGACACAGTCACGAACAGAGAGAAAGGGAAACCCGGTAAGGCGGGACGGCATGCCGTCCGTCTTGACCCTGGGATTCCCCGGGCCGTCCGGGAAACACCGGACGGATGACCGCTCTTTTACTAGTGACGTGACGAAAGGAATTCCGGCGCTGCTGCGGGGACATGGATGTCGAAGCAGCGGGCCGGAGTCCGCCCGTCATAAGCCGAGCCTATCACACGGAGCCGGCCTATGCTTTCCATTACGGAATCAAAAAGATAGATTGGGGCAAGAGGCTGTCCGGGAGGTGATAGACCCCGGGCGGTTACAATGGGGGATCCTGGCCGTGAGGCCGGTTGGCGATGTGTCCCTTCGCCATACTGCGGGTTCCCCGCATTGCTAGAAATAGATATGATACGGTAGTTCCGGCCGGTAGCTGGGGACAGGGAGGTCCAGGTTGCCGGTCGGTATTACTGTGGTGGGGCATGGCTTTTTTTGCCGTACAGGCACAGATAACTTCAAAAAATTGGAAATGGGACCGCAATGGACTGTGACATGACAGGTTTGGCCAAGTATGCCCTTGGATTCCTTGGCACCAATGTCGTCACAAATTGGAGCCCCGCTGTCCGGGAGGAAATTTAGATGTCAGCCGAGTGGGAAATCGTGGCAATTGAGGGGTACTCCCGGAGCGCCCTTGGCCTTTCCCCGGTGAGCGAGGACAAGGGCTTGGCCGGGTTGGTCCCCGAAGAGGAAACGGGGCGGAAGGAAAGCAAGGTGGAGGAGATTGCGGTGGTATCCCAGTTTGCTTCTGCGGTGAACCCGAACGCGCCGATGCAGCAGAATTATTTGAACGCGATCTCTTACTTACAGGCCAAGGATGCGTCCTTGGCCAAGGCCGGGGAAGTGTTTGCGCGGATGAACGAGCTGAAGGCGCTTTCTGACGATCCATCGAACAGTGCTACCGACATGGAGCGTTTTAACGCCGAATTCGGGGTGTTGAAGGAGGAACTCCGGGTCACTTTGGAGGGGACTTTCAACGGGAAGAAAATTTTTGGGGACAAGGAGTTGTCCGGGTTTGGGAAGGCTTTGGATGGAACCGGGCGGGAGCCACGGGAGCTTTTCGAGGAAGGGCAGAAGAAATACACTGCGTCCATCATCATCTCTGGGGCCGGGGAAGGGGACCGGATTTCGGCGTCGATCAATGGCCTGGCTGTTGACGTGGTGGATTTCCAAGGGAGCGATAGCGAGACGGCCTTGGAGCTGGCCGAGGAGATCAACCGATCAGGACGCGGGGTTACGGCGACGGCTGGAGCCGGGGTAGTGAAGATCGAAGGGGAGGAGCGGTTTACCTTGGAGGCGAAGGCCACCGATAGCGATGGTGGGCAGACGGAGGGGATTGTGAGGACTTTGTTGGAGGGGTTTGGCAAGGCGATGGGCAATCTGGAGAAGGAGGATGGCCAGGGATTTGAGGATACGGGTAAGGGCACGAGCGCATTGGGCGGGGTGCGGGCGGGTATGCCGGGATTGCTATATTCCCCATGGTTGCAAGCTGCGTACCGGGGGGCAGGAACCGCGGCGATGGCCGGGGCGCATGGTTCTTTCCCGCCCGGCTATTCCAGGGCGGTCGAATGGGCATCCTGAGTGGGCGCAATACCCGGGGACCACTAGTGCGGTGGGGTGCTACCGTTTTTTTCGCAGGATGTCCTTGGCCAATGCACCCGCCCCGGCCTGCCTTGTCCATTTTGGCGGCGGTTTGGCATTAAATGTGCTTAGTCGTTTGGGTGTAATTTTTTCCGGGCGGCAGGCAGTTTTCCGTTAGTCCCACCAGTTTCCCTTTCTCAACCAGTATACTAAAACAATGGCATCTTTACAGCTTAGTGGCTTGGCGTCCGGTATGGACTGGCAGTCTGTCGTCGAACAATTGATGGAGTTGGAGCGGTTCCCGATCCGTAGAATGGAGGCCGACAAGGCGCTAAACGACCAAAAAACCGTCGAACTCGGGATCCTCCGAACGCGCATGGGCACCCTGAAGACCGCTGCCAATGCGCTGACCAATGCTGACCTATGGAATGCCCGCTCCACTGAGTTGTCCGACACGGATACCACCCTCATCTCCGCCTCTGCCGCCACCGGGACGCTGACCGGGGAGTATGTAATTTCCGATGCCACCGTCGCTTCAGCAAGTGTTCTAAAGGGGCAAGCAGACATCACCCCTAACATAACCACAGGCAGCCTCCTCAACGCGCTTGATGTTGCCACTCCCATTAGTACCGGAACATTTAGCATAGACGGCACGATCTTTACCATCAGCTCAACAGGGGGTGCCTCTTCCGGCACAAATATCTACTTGGATGACCCGGGGGGGCTGGGGAATGTTGCCAGCGCAATCCAGGCGCAGCTTGGGGGAACCTACCAAGTTTCCATAGCGGGTGGGAGAATGCACATCATGAACAATGATGAAAT
>JAYPDO010000060.1:367-17808 GCA_038125285.1 Opitutia bacterium | reverse complement strand
GGATGATACCAGCAATTTCCTGGCAGTCATGAAACTTTTCTCCGATACAACTCCAGTTTTTGTAGAGGAAGTGCGTGGAACGGTTGCGACGGCGAACCCCTACAGCGAGGGGGATTATGTGGCAGCCAATGATGGCTCCGGTAATTATTATTTCTACCCTGTGTTGCAGAATGCCCCTGCCGGCATGGACTTGTCTACCGCGCCCAATGCATATTTTGGCCCTGAGATTGCACCAGGGCAGAGGGCATTTACCGTTCCTGGGATTAGCGGCGTCGCGAGCGATACTTTCGGTTTTGCTTGGACTACTGGTGGCGCTAAATTCACTAGTGTACCCTTTAACACTGACATACCGACCACACTCAACGACCTAGCGGCCGCGATTCAAGCTGCTGATCCCGCGAATCTTAACGTTTCGGTGAGTTCAACAGAGATTTTCATATCCGAGAAGAGTCCTGGTGTCATTGGAAGCTCACCCGCCTTCACCCCTGTGGGCACCGGCACCATTGGTACCCCTGTGGAAGTTTTGGATGGCACCCAATCGTCGCCCTTGGGTGATTACCATGTGCGCAGCGAATACCCGATTGGATCCATTGATGTGACACAGAGTATCTCCGATGCGCTAGGGATTGTAGGTGGCCCCTACAGCTTCGATATCAATGGTGAAACTTTCACGGTAACGACCGGGGCGGACACCACTGCCGGGGAAATCGATATCGATAACTACACCTTGGAGCAGTTCATGGAAAAAGTGACGACATCCGGGGCTGGGGTCACAATGTCTTACAACCCGATCTCGGATCAATTTTTGTTAACCAGCAAGAAAACCGGTTCATTAAAAATTACCACTTCAGATACGACCGGCAACCTTCTCTCGACTTTGAATCTCGATTCGGCGGCTACAGCGACCTTGGAAGTCGGAAAAGATGCAACCTTAACGATCAATGGTACACTCGTAACATCACATTCCAACGATATCACCGGAGAGACTCATGGTATTGATGGGCTGACCGTTACCGTCAAAAATGATTTTCAGGCATCTGACGATGACATCACCATTACCGTGGCATCGACCACCGAGGATGCCCTGTCGGCGGTCAACAGCTTTATCAGCGAGTACAACTCCATGCAACGGCACCTCGAAAGTGTAACCGAAACCGTCACCACGGATAGCAAGGTAGAGACCTCCGTATTTTCCGACAACCTGGAAGTCAGCAACCTTATCAGCACCCTGCGTTATGCGGTTTTCGGCACGGCAGACAGCATCAACCCTGTCACGATGAAAAGCTCCGGGATAGAGCGGATCCAGGATATCGGGATCGACTTTATTTCCGGTTCTGCCGAACTCCAAATCGTTGACTCCGCGCTTTTGAAGACTGCCTTGTCCGAATCCGGCACACTTGTGAAAGAGCTGTTCGCCTCTTCGGTAGACACCCCTAGCTTCTACTCCAGCACCGAAGCCTACTCCAAAGGGGAAGTCGTGGAGTATGACGGCGTGTACTGGATCGCCCTCCAGGCCACTACGGGTAACTCCCCCCCGAGCCATGACGGGACTACACCCTCCAACAACATCGACGCCAACTGGTCCTTCTACGCTTATGACGACGATGTTGCCCGTGACAACAACACCAGCGACGACCATACCGGCACGCCCATCCTCAACGGCCTTGCCTACGGTATGGCCTACCGGCTCATCGAGCATATCGACAATTATCTCGACGGTACCACTCCCAACCCGGACGACGATGAGACCGACGGCAGCCTTACCCTCCAGACCCAAGCCCTCTCCGATGCCAACGACCAGTTGGACGACGACATCGCCGCCCTCGAAATCCTCCTCGCCCAGCGCGAACAGCAAATGACGAACAGCTTTATCCGGATGGAAGAAATGCAATCCCAGATCCAAAGCCAGCAATCCATGCTCGACTCCAGCATCGCCAACAACTTCGGCCAGGGGGCGAGCAAGAAATAATCCAGGAAGGTCCCTGCAAACCCAATTCCCAAGGCACGAAGTATCTTTCCCGATTTATGAACATGAAACCAATCCTTTCGCGAATCCCGGCCGCCGCCCTGGCCATCCTAATGCTGGCAGGTTGCCAGTCCGCCCAGGTCCAAAACCCCTTCAAAAAGAAGGACGTGCCCGTCGAGTACAAACCGGCGAACACCTTCGGCGTGGGCTTCCTCCCGCAATCCATTGGCCGTGTCGCCGTCCTCCCGGTGCACCATGACCCTGCGACAGGTGCCGACCCTGCCATCATTTCTTCTGTAGTCGTGGCGGAGCTGAACAACAAAGGTGTCCTCGAAGCCGTGCCAGTGAGCCCAGTTGACTTGCAACGCCTCTCCGGGCGCAAAAGCTGGGACTCCACGGAGCCCCTCCCCCCGGAACTGTATGCCAAACTGCGCTCCACATATGGGGCCGATGCGGTCATGATGGTCGACATCACCTCCTTTTACCCCTACAAACCCATGTCCATCGGCCTTCGCTCCAAATTGGCCGAGATCAGCAGCGGGCGGGTCATGTGGGCAGCCGACACCATTTATAATGCCGGGAGGGACGACATCCAGGAAGCCGCCCTGGACTTCCAAAAACGCAAAAGCGGGACGCCTTTCCCGCTTGAGGATTCCGGCTCTGTGCTCCAGTCGCCGCGCTACTTCACGCGCTTCGCGGCCTCCACGATGTTGGACACCCTGCCCGGGCGATAAAACGGCATGGAAGGACTGGCACCCCAAAGGACCACTAAGTACGGGCCCTACCGCAGGGTCGGCCTCACTGGCCGGACTTGGCCCGACCAAGTGTTGGCCAAAGCGCCCGTCTGGTGTAGTGTCGATTTGCGTGACGGGAACCAAGCCCTCGCCATCCCCATGGACGGGAACCGCAAGCTCAAGTTGTTCAACGCCCTGGTGGATATCGGTTTCAAGGAGATCGAAGTGGGCTTCCCCTCCGCCTCGGACACCGAGTTCTCCTTCACCCGCGAACTCATCGACGGCAAACACATCCCGGACGACGTCACCATCCAAGTGCTGACCCAGGCAAGGGAACACCTCATCCGCAAGACTTTTGAAAGCCTGCGCGGTTGCAAGCAAGCCATCGTCCACGTTTACAACTCCACTTCACCGATGCAGCGCAGGATCACCTTCGGGAAGACCAAGGGGGAGATCAAGGACATCGCCGTGGAAGGCGTGCTTCTGGTCAAACGCCTCCTGGGCAAACTCCCCGGCACCGACGTCCGCCTTGAGTATTCCCCGGAAAGTTTTTCTGACACCGAGGTCGAATATGCACTCGAAGTCTGCGAAGCCGTGATGGATGCATGGGAACCGACAATGGATCGCCCCATCATCCTGAATTTACCCGCCACGGTAGAAGTGGCCCCGCCCAATATCTACGCCGACATGATCGAGTGGTTTTGCCGGAACATGAAAGAGCGGGACAAAGCCCTCATCAGCCTTCATACCCACAATGACCGAGGCACCGGTACCGCCGCCACAGAGTTTGGCCTCATGGCCGGCGCGGACCGTGTGGAAGGCACCCTTTTTGGCAACGGCGAACGCACAGGCAACCAAGACCTTGTCATCACCGCCCTGAACCTCCAGGTCGACGGCATCGACCCAGGGCTCGATTTCTCCGAGCTCGACCGCATCCGCAAAGTCTACGAACATTGCACCCGCATGACCGTCCCCGAGCGGCAGCCCTACTCGGGCGAACTCGTCTTTACCGCCTTTTCCGGCTCCCACCAGGACGCCATCAAAAAAGGCTTCAACCTCCGCTCGAAGCTGGAGGAAAAGGCAGGGGGCGACGGGCGGAAAGTCCCCTGGGAAGTCCCTTACCTCTCCATCGACCCTTACGACCTTGGCCGCACCTACGAAGCCATCATCCGCATCAACAGCCAAAGCGGAAAAGGCGGTGTCGCCCACGTCCTTGAGCGCGACTATGGCCTGGACCTCCCCAAGGCTATGCACCCGGAAATTGGCAACTTGGTCTCCTCCCTGGCCGACGAACGGGGCAGGGAACTCACCCCGGAGGAAGTCCATGCCGTGTTCCTTGACGAATATGTCAAACGCCGTGCCCCCCTCCAAATCTTCAACCTCGAGACCCTGCCCATCCTGGGCAAGGAAGGCCAAGTCGAAGTGAAGGCCGCAGTGAGGCTCAACGACCAAGAAATCCAACTCTCCGGCGAAGGAAACGGCCCCATCAACGGCTTCGTCCACGCACTCGAAAACGAAGGCATCAAAAACTTCCACATCGAGGATTTCCGCCAACATGCCATCGGCTCCGGTTCGGCCACCGATTCGGCCTCCTACATTCTGCTCGGCATGGAAGACGGCCGCAGGGTCTTTGGTTGCGGAATCCATCCGGACATCGGCAAGTCCGGGGTGTATGCCGTCATTAGCGCCTTCAACCGCGCAAATGCAAGTTGACTCTGGCTTTTGGAGCCAATCCTGTCAGTAGTCGAAGATCAACGACAAGTTGTGTTTGAGGTGTTCCCCTAGTTTCACCTCGTCGCCCGTTTGTGTGAGGGTCGCCCGGCAATGCTTAAGTGTCATTAGGGTCTTGTTGATTTTCAATACCTGGATGTCCGGGCCGTCCGGGGTGGTCTTCGGGTACAGCGGGGTCACTTGCAGGGGCATCCCGTACCATGTCCAGGTGATGTCCCATCCTGCGGGGATCGACGGGGCAGGGGAGGTGAGCAATCCTGGGTAACGCCTGATGAAATCCGGTGTCTTGGAAGTCCTGATCCGCAAGCTGAAGGCCTCGGGGACAGTGCGGAAGTAATCCTGCATCCCCGTGATCTTCCCGTCCGCCGCTTTCCTGAAAAAGTCCAGCACGTCAAGCCCCACCATGTTCATCCCGTTCCACACCCCGTGGTCGTTCTTCGAGGTGAATTTTTGCTGGTTGTACCAAGTTTGGAAATTGTCCGTCAGCCGCAGCCCGATCTCAAAATGCAAGTGCGCCCTGGAGCGCGGGATCCCCGTGCTGGCCGTGTGTCCCATGATGCCCAGGACCTGTCCGCCCGCCACGGGTTTGCCTGCCGTAATGCCCTTTTCTACGCTGGCCAAGTGTGCATACAAGGAATAAACCTTGGGCTTCTCCTCTGTGTGTTCGAGAATTACATATACCCCGTAACTACTTTTCCCTCCAACCTTGTTCACATAGGCCACTTTCCCCGGCATCACTGCCACCACCTTATCCATTGGCCTACTGTACCTGTCCCTCTTTTGGGACTTGATGTCCAGCCCCTCGTGGAATTTGTAGCCGTTGTTGCGCACACATCCGAACAACCCCGACTCCGGATTCCCTGAAGAGGTGGCTTGGATTACGGTTTCCACCGGCTTGTTCCTTGGGATGGGTTGCCCCTGCACGGGCCAGTAGATTTTTGCCTGGGCCGACGTTGCCAGTAGTAGCATCACCGTTTTCAGCAGTTTCGCGGTATGTTGCTTTACGCCCGGCAAGCTAGCGGGTCTCAACACAGGTGCACCTTCCGGGCGCCCGTTCGGGTTGTCCGTCTTTCTCATAATCCAATCGTCTCTGTTCGTCCCAGCCCGCTCCACCCTTGCCCAATCTAATCGGGGCTTTTTATGCCAAGAATTGTCTGCGGAGGCAAACTTCTTTGTCTTTTCCCCACCCTGGAAAACTCGATCTTCCCTAGGCCTACTTTCCCTGGGGTCCCCCTCATTTCGATGGCGGTCATGCAAACCATGGAAGGCGCGGTGCACGCACGGATCCTTGCCAAACCCCTGCTTTCCGGACAGGATAAACAGGATTTACAGGATGGGGGGCAAGGGCATCCTATTAGGGCAGGGTGGGCTTCCTTTAACGCCTTGGTCAATTTGTCTCCCCAAAGTACACAAACCCGTTCCAGAGTTCCCGTATTAGTTTAAAAATATGACCCGGTTTCTGATATCCGTCCTCCTCCTTTGCGCCTTTGGCGTCCCTTCCTCCGGTGCGCCCACGCCTGTCTTGGAACCGAGTCCGGGTTCTAGGTTCATCGAACAATTCAAATTCAGCGGGGGAATTGTGGTGGCACTGGATTTTGAGGATGGCGCATTCCTTGCATCGCTGGTGACGGATGCCCCGTTCCTCATCCATGGGTTGATGGGGGAAGAGCATCTTTCCTCGGCTCGGCAGGCCATTCGGGAGACCGGGGTGTACGGCAAAGTTTCTTGCGATAGCTACAACGGGCAGGACCTGCCTTACGTGGACAACCTCGTCAACCTTCTGCTGGCCAATGAGAATTGCCAGGTGCCGGAGGAGGAGTTGATGCGCGTATTGGCTCCCGGCGGGCGGTTGGTGCGAAAAGGGCCGGCCGGATGGAAGAAGCGGGCGAGGCCCATTCCGGAAGGCATGGACGAATGGAACCAATTCCTCCGGGGGGCGGACAACAATGGCGTCTCCCTGGACGACGTCGGGCCGCCCCAGCGGTTGCGTTGGCATGACACACCGGAGTATGGGCGGTCAAAGGCCTTATCCCCCTCTTTCACCAACATGGTAACCGCCGACGGGATCCTTTTTACCATTGAGGACCGTGCGACAACGGAGGACGTCAACGCACCCGTGGAATATTTCTTGGTCGCCCGAGACGCCTTCAACGGTATGCGGCTCTGGAAACGCCCAATGAAGCAGTGGGAACAGTGGCAAACCGGGAGCATCAAATCCATCCCCACCCAGCAACAACGCTGCCTTGCGGCGATTGGGAACCTCGTCTATTCGTACACGGAACTTGGAGCCCCCATCACTGCCTTTTCCGCCCGGACAGGAGTGCCACGAATGGTCTTTGAAGGAACGGAATGGACGACCGAGTTCGCCATCGAAGGGAGCACGCTCTACGCAATCCAGGGTGCCCCGATTCCCACGGATACCCGGTACAAGCCATCAAATTCCCCGGTGGACCTCCTTGCCCTTGACCTGAAAAAAGGCACCCTCCTTTGGTCAGAGAAAATCCCTGGGAAATACACCGGGGGGACTTTGGCGGTGAAAGGTGCCCGGGTGGTCTGCCACAGCCAGGTGGGCCTAAGCTGTTTCGATAGCACGACGGGTAAGAGGCTCTGGACGGAAGCCATCGACTTTGCCCCCAAGCCGCTGGGCAAGGAAACCCAGAAAAAGCCCCCGGCCAGCAAGGCAAAAAGGCAAAAGCCAACCCCGGACTATTCCGTATTCACCGCCAACGAACACCCCACCATCGTGTTGACGGGGGAGCAGGTCTTTTGTGGCATCCGCGAATTCCTCAGCGCCAAACGCCTCACCGATGGCAAGACCGAGTGGACGGCGATGGGCACGGCCAATTATCAAAAGAGTTCCGACCTCTTCCTCGCCGACGGGCTCATCTGGAACCGGGACATGAAAGGGCGCGACCCGAAAACCGGCAAGGTGGTCCGCTCCCTCACCCAGGAAATGGACGGCCCGATGTCCCATGACCGCTGTTACCGGAACCGCATCACCCACCGCTATTATCTCAATAGCGCATCGGGAGGGTCGGACTTTGTCAAACTGGACGGCAGCGCGGAAAGCCCGAACCCCTGGGCTCGCTCCACTTGCGGCCTAGCAGTGATGCCTGCGAACGGCATGGTTTACAACGGCCCCTACGTCTGCCAATGCGCCATCGGCACTATGGCCACCGGGGTCAATGGCTTCTACAATGGGTCAGGGAACACCGACAAACGTTTCACCGTGGAACTGGAACCCCGTCTCAACCAAGGTCCCTCCTACGGCAAAACGACCGGGGCTGCAACGACCCCTGCCGACTGGCCCACCTACCGCTACTCGGCCATGCGAAGCGCGGTCACCGAAGCCACCACTCCCGAAAAACTCGCAACCCTTTGGCAGGTGGACATCGGTTCGCAACCTACCGCCCCAATCGTTGCCGGGGACACCGTCTATGTCGCCGACCAGGACAGCCATACCCTCCACGCCCTCGACCGCAAGACCGGCAAGTCCCGCTGGACTTTCCTAGCCGATGGCCGCATCGACAGCCCCCCAACCTACCACAACGGCCTCGTACTCTTTGGCGGCCGCTGTGGAAACGTCTATTGCCTACGTGCCGCTGATGGCGAGCTGGCTTGGAAATTCAACGCCATGCCCCGCCGCCGGTTGATTTGTGACACCGGGGCGCTGGAGTCCGCCTGGCCCGTGAACGGTAGTATCATGGTCTTCCAAGGCACCGCCTACTTCTCCGCAGGCCGGAGCACTTTCCTGGACGGCGGCATCGGCGTTTTCGGGCTCGACCCGCACACTGGCCAGGTGAAACACAGCCGCATACTCCAAGGACCTTACCAAGACGAAGGCCGCAACTTCCCCGTCCCCTCCAGCCAAACCTTCCAGCTCGAAGGCTGCAAAGCCGGCATCTTCTCCTGCGCGGGCAACGAACTTTTCATCCGCCACCAAGCTTTCAACCGCGAACTCGACCCCATCCAGGCCGAGCAAGTCCGGAACCGGCACATCATGGCTTCCCCCGGGTTCCTCAACGACTCGCCACAGCACCGCACCTACTGGACCGTCGACCGCAATCTCCGCTACGGCGGACCTACCGGCCAGTTCAATTCCGGCCCGGCGGGGGACACCATCGCGTTCGACGGAACCACGTTCTATGAAATCCGTGGCTACGCTCCCGGCCGCAATCTGCCCGGACGCGGACGCAACCTTGATCCACGCGACCTCTTCTCCGTCTTCTCCGGCCGACATGGCCAAGAAGATGATTCGAAGGAAGACCGGCAGGCCATCCCCGCCCTCGGCGGATGGGAAAAACGCTGGGACACCCCGACCCCCTTCGCCGGCCACGCCATCGCAGCCTCCGCCAACACCCTCATGGCGGCAGGCGTCCCCATTCGTGCCGACTTCACCCCGGAAGACACCAACGCTTCCTTCGCCGGAAATAAGGGCGGCATCGCATGGCTACTGGACACCCGCAATGGCCAGAAACTCCAGGAACTCACTTTCCCCGCGCCTCCCGTCTGGGACGGTATCGCCATTGCCCACGCAAGCTACTTCCTGTGCCTGAAAGACGGTTCGGTACTCTGCCTTGCTGGGCAGTAATACCACTTGGATAAAGGGTACGGTTGAGCCCGGACATTTCGGCGAAACGCCCCTACCTCATTCAGCAAGAGGTAGGGCGGGTTCGCCGAACCCGCCGTCAATACCCTCCAGAACCATCTGGCCTGCGGGAATGCCGAGGGTGACTTCTTTCCCATACCATAGCCCGTCTACCCAGGGGAGCAATAGCTCCAGCACATCGGCATCCTGGAAATGCTTGGGCTTGGTATCGGGGTGTGGGTGATAGATATAGCCCTCCACGAATCCTTTGCCCTCCAGCAGTAACCGTGCGTCAAAGAAAGAAAAGTCCTCTGCCGGGTCGGATGGATGCCACCGGACATTCCGGAAAGTCATTTTTGGTGAGATGACCCGGTAATGAAGGGGGGCCAAACTGACGTTCAGGGTTCCAGGGAAAAAGCTTACCAGGTTTAAACCCAATTGGCCGAACACCGGTAACTGCATGCGGATTGTCCCCCCAGGAAAATGTGGGTTCCCGTTGAGACCCGAGGCGACCCTATGGCCTTTGATGACCCTCGCCTGGTACTGTTTCCATGTGGTTGTTGCCATGTTCCCTGCGGTATCACCCCAATCATCACGGAGGGGCGGAGTGCAAATTACTACTGGGTCATTTACGGATTGGCTACCGCTTTGTGGGCGGTGGCCTGGAGGAACTGGGCGTAACACGGGTCGAATCCCCTGGGGATGTATGGGTTGCCGGTTACGTCGTCCCCGAAAAGGACTTCGAACCACACGCAACCGAGGAGGTACTTCCCTGCGGTACTGGCGTGGTGGCCGTCCATGTTGAGGGTCGGGGTGCCGCCGTCTTTTTTCCTCCAGGACCAACCGGCGTGGAGTGAGTGTCCTTGCCCTGGCAGGGCAGGGTAAGTGCCGTTTTCAATATCGAAGGCAGTGTCCGGTTTGTAGCCCCATTTTAGGTCTGTGTCGGCGAGGAACATGGCGTCGCCGCTGGGGATGATCCCGTCCAGTCCCAACTCTTTGGCCAAGGTGTGGTAGGCTTGGCGGACTTGGGTGTACATCAGTTGCTGGGTGTGGGGCTCTTTCCCTTCGTTTTCGGGGACAAACCTTGGGTCGTCGACTCGGTAGGCCCAAATCTGGTGGGCCAGGATGCGGGCATTTGGTGCCTGTTGTTCGATGTAGTTTTTGAGGTCGCGGGCGAAAGGGTAATAGGTGGCCAGGTCATGGCTCCGCCAACTGACTTGCTGGATGGTGACAAAATCCCATTGGTCTTTAGCCAGGAGATCTTTCAATGAGGATTTGCCGCCGCTGTAGGGGGAGCCGTCCTTGCTTTCCGGGTTCTTTAGGTAGGCGGCCAAATGATTCCAATGGCGTTCGAACGAGCAACCGCCGAGGTTGGCCTTCCCGACGACCAACTTGTGGCCGGCAGCTTCCGAGATTGCGGGGAGATAGGTCAGGGAGTTGTCGGCAAAGCTGTTGCCAACGGTCAGGACGCGGACGGTTTTGGATTCCAAATGTGCAGTGAAGGCGAGCAAAGGGGGGAGGCCCAGCAGGAGCCGCAAGCCGAGCAAGAGGCTTTGTGTGTGGTGGTGGGGGCGGTGGTTCATTGGTTGGGAATTCTTTGTTCCGGGATGCTAGGGGTTGGGGGCTTTCCTATTGGCTTGTGATTTGAAATCTTCTCTTGAAAACAGGCAAGAATGCCTTTGCACCCTAGCCGTCGCGACCGATGAGGTTGCAGAAGCTGCGAATGCGGCGAGGTAGCTGTATTCGATGAAGTGGTAGACGGGGGAGGTGTCGTCCCAGGTGGAGGATTCGAGGGCGTCGAGGTAGGCGTCACGGTAGTCGGTCATGATGACATCGTAGTTGGAGCCGTGGATCAATCGTCCACGATGACATCGTCCTATATCCGGATCCATTTCCTTCCGTTTTACATTAAGAGCATACTGGCCAGTTGCAAGAAGACAAAGAACCCGGCCATGTCCGTGATGGCGGTCAGGAAAATAGAGGAGCTTTGGGCGGGGTCGAGGTTTAGCCGTTTGAGGAAGAGCGGAATAAATGCCCCCGTGAAACCGGCCATGGCCATGGTCAGGACGAGGGCGAGGAAAATGGTTAGGCCCATGCGGACGTTCCATTCGGACAAGGCATAAGCCCCGAGGGCTCCGATAACCCCTATTAAAAGGCCGCAGGAGAGTCCTTTGGCCAACTCCCGCAGGCACAGCGGCAAGGCGTCCCCTTTGTGGACATCGCCAGTTGCTAAACTCCGGATGGCGATAGCGAGGGTCTGGTGCCCCCCGTTGCCCGCCAAGCTGGCCACGATGGGCATGAAGGCCGCCAGGAGGATGATTTCCTCCAAGGTTTTTTCAAAATTCCGGATGATGGCGGCAGCCCCGAAAGCGGTCAGCAAATTTACCACTAGCCAGGGCCATCGGCGCCTTACGCTCTCGCCAATGCTGTCGCGCATGCTTTCGTCCGCCCCAGCACCGACGAGTTTTTGGAAGTCCTCCGTAGCCTCCTCGTGGACGACGTCCATGATGTCGTCGTGGGTAATGATGCCTAGCAAACGATGGGTCCCGCGCTCAACTACCGGGAGGGCTACGAAGTTGTGCTTGGCCATCTCCAGGGCCACTACCTCCTGGTCGTCATCAGGGTGGCAGACTCCGTGGAGCTTTTTGGTCATCACGTCCTGGATCCTCTTCTCGCTCGGCGCGAGCAAAAGGTCGCGGAGGGAGACCACCCCGAGCAGGACATGGCTCGGCCCGGTGACGTAGAGGTAATAAAAGGTCTCCACCTCCGAGTTGACTGCCCGAACGGAGGCGATCGCCTCGTCAATGGTAAGGTGTGGAGGGATGGTCACGACTTCCGGGGTCATGAGCCCGCCGGCAGTTTCCGGGTCGTAGGCAAGAAGGCGCTCCACGTCGTCCCGGTCGTCCGGCTCCATGCGCTGGATGAACTCCCTTTGCTGCTCCTGCCCCAACTCCGCCACGATGTCCGCGGCGTCATCCGGGGCGATCACACTCATGAAGTGGGCCGCCCTTGATGCGCGCATGGCGTAGAGGATTTTGGAGGAATGTTCCGGATCCATCTCCGCCAGGGCGTCACCAGCCAAGTCGCCGGGGATTGTCCTGAGGAGGGCGCGGCATTGCTCCACATCCAAATGCTCCATAAACCGCCCGATTACCTCCGGGGCGGTCATGGAGAGCTTGTCTGCCCGGACAGTCTCCGGATGCTCTTGGAAATTCTCGGCCAACTCGTCGATTGAGTAGGATTCGACTACATTGGGCTTGTTGATATGCTCCTGCATGGGCGGACTCCCTTCTTCAGCTTGCGGCATACTTCTTCACCAGCTTGGTAAAGTCGCGGAACAGCGGATCCTTCGCATCCCGCAACAGGCTATAGAAAATGGTTTCGGAAGGCAGCACATGGCAATCCGTTGTCCCCCGCAAGAAGTCCAGGCAAACCTCCGCGTCCCCCTGCCTTCGCGCCCCGATGCAGTCGGTCAATAAAGTGCAGGCGATGTCCCTTCCTGTCGCGTCGAGAACGGTCTGGTATATGCAAATGGGCGTCTCAAGCCCCATGACCAGCAAATGTCGGACGCACGCATCTTCCAACGCCTCCACCAGCCCGTCTGCCCCGAAAGCGGAAAAGGCCGTCTTGGGGAACACTTTGGCTCCATCTCCTGCCGCTGCCAGGATGGCCGGGGCGGTGTGCCCGAGTTTTTCCGGGTACTGCTCGGTCAGGAAAACCGGGATCCCCAGGTGCGCGGCCGACTCCAGGGCGAAACAGCACCGCCCTGCCAACATAGGCCCATCCACCGCCACATCAAGGAAGACGGGCTGCAAATCTACGGCTAGGACGGCTAATGCGTGGTTACCTTTCGACGTACTCATAATCACAAATCCGGACAGTAAAGCTTGTCAGACCGGCTTTATTTTTCGTATCCCCCGACAAGGCAACCCTGAAACAGGCCGCCCCACAAAAAAGCCCCCCATGTACGATCACCGCAAATTTCCACGCCCCTTTTTGCAAAAGCTGTCCGGCCTCCTTGGTTGGTGCCTGGTTTGCTTCGTCCTGGCCGGTTGCGGGAGCGATAAATCCCGCAAAAAAGGCACTGCCGACCTTCCCCCTTTAGGCGAGGAAGGGCAGGAATCCCCCCAGCTCAAGGGCAAGTCGCTCGAAGAGTCCCTGGAATACTACAGGAAGTCCCTCCTCATCCTTATCCGGACAGAGGGGGAGAACAGCCAGGAAGTGGCCGACATCTACGAAAAAATGGGTCGGATCTACAAGAAAATGGGGAACCCCGGGCAATCGGTCGAGTATTTCGGCAAAACCCTGACCAGCCTCCAGTCCCTTTATCCGGCGAACCATCCGCTCATCATCAAGACCCACAAGGCCATCGCGGACAACTATTTTGAGTTGGGCGAATATGCCTCCGCAATCCGGTTTTATGAGGAGTTCCAACGGGTGGGCACCCCCCTTTACGGTGATACCCACCATTCTATCCTGGAAAGCATGGAAATGACGGGTGACGCCTACCTCAAGCTTGGTTCGCACAAAGAAGCCCTGGCCGCCTACCAAGCCTGGGGCAAAGGCGTCCAGAAAACACCGGCATATGGAAAGAAGAGCCCGGAAATGGCGCGCGTGTACCACAAGCTGGGCAATGTCTATTATGAACTCGGGGATATGCCCCGGTCCGACGAGGCAAAGAAAATCGCGGTCAACATCATGTACCCCGGCCTCCAGCAAAGCTCGGATGTCATGCGGGCCAGGTTCTATGTCGGGATCCACTCCCAGGACCTCAAGCGCAACCGCGCCTCCCTGGTCTTCCCCGATCGTGCCGGCCTCGACTACCATACCCTCGAATTCACCCTCCCGTCCGGCCAGCCCGTCCGCATCATCCCTCTTCCCCTGATCAACGAGTTCGAGATCCAGAACGTGGAGCTGGCCACAGTTTCGGCCGGGAAAGGCCTCTTGTTTTACCTCGATGCCGCCAGTACCAAACGCCTGAGCCAGTTCTCCACCAATAGCCGGGACATGAGCTTGGTCCTCATGATCGATGACAAACCGATGGGCATCCGCCCCTTGGACCTCCGAATCCAGAACGGGCAACTTTTTACCTTGGTCCAGCTTCCCGACGAGATCCTCTCGAAGCTGGTCTTCAGCCTCAAGGAATCCTCTGCCAAGCTCGCCCCCATCGCCATCGGCGGCTAAAGGATGGGAATGGGGAAGGCGATTGAGAAATTAATCCCCGGCGGGGATTTCCGTTGGGGCATAGGGGCAGGGTTGGCGGATGCGGAAAGTTTCTTTGCCCCGGAGGATCCCTCTGGCGGTTTGCTGCGGGAAAAGCGGAAGTGGCTGGATGCGGAGCCTGGATTGTACCTTGGCCTTACCCCCGAGGCTTCCGGGATGGTCTCGGCAGCCTGGGAATTGGCTCTCCAGTGGGGGCACGTCAATGAACCCGTGGACGGGCGGACATTGGAAAACCTGGCCAGGGGTTGGGAGCCCGACCTGTTGCTGGTGTCCGGGGAGGACATGGCCTTGGTGGCCGGGGCGGTCTGTTTCCCCTCTTCCTGGGATCTTCGCCGGGCAATTGGCAAGCCCTTGCAAGAAGTCCACGAAGTGGTTCCCCGGCTCAATGCACAAGTTGGGGGCAAGGTCGCCCGGTTCATGACTGCACTCCAGGAAGGGAAGTCTTATGGCCGCATCAACTGGAGCCTGACCCGGACGGCTGAAAGGAATTACCACCCTGCTTTAGGGCGGAAGAAACTGGATGCGGGCGTCACCTTGGAGGAACTGCACCTGCGGATCGAGCACCAGATGTTTTGTGCGGCAGGGGACGGTGTGTTGATGGGCTTGCGGATCGAGCCAGTCCCTTTGGTGGATTTGGCCTCGCACATGGAAACTTGGGAAGGGCTTCGGGAAAAGATCCGGACGATGCCCCGCGATGTGGCGGAATATAAAGGGATGGATACGGCCAGGGCTGCCATTTTGGAGGTGATGGGAGTGTAGGTTGGAGCGGCGATCTCTGGTCGCCATAGTGGGGCACTCCAAACCTGTCCTCCTACGGCGACTAAAGTTCGCGGCTCCGGTTTCCATGCTTGCCCTTTCGGAAAGGAAATACGGGAAAGACTGCGGTCATGATTGTTTTTGACGTAGATGGAACCCTGCTCGGCGGGGAGGAGTATGATTGGAGGTGCTTCGACGCTGCGTTCGAGGAAGCGGCAGGGATGCCCATGCCCAAGGACTATTTTCCTTTGTTGGAGGAGGTCACTGCCCAGGCGATTGTCCACCAAGTCCTGGGGGACATTGATTTGGAGCAAAAGACTGAAATCGAGTTGCGTACCCGGCAAGGGTTCCTGGCACGGTTGAAGCAAGTCCATGCTACCGATGAGGGTGCATTCCCGCCCGCGGAAGGGGCTGCCAGCTTGTTGGAGGAAATCCGGGGACGCGGGATACCCCTCGCCATTGCGACGGGCGATTGGTCCGGCAGCATCACCTTCAAACTTCGGGCGGCCGGGATCTGCTTCGAAGGCATCCCGATGGCGACTGCCTCCGAGTTTTACAGTCGGGCGGACATCATTGCCGCCGCCGTCCATCGTGCTGGCGGGAAGTTGGAGGATGCGGTCTATGTCGGCGACGGGGTCTGGGATTTGAAAGCGACCCAGAAGTTGGGCGTCCCCTTTATCGGTTGCGGGGAGAGACGGCAAAGGCTCCGGGACGCTGGGGCGGAGTTTGTGTTGGATTCCTTCGAGCCGGACGAGTTTTGGGAAGTGTACGGGAAGGTCAGGGGATCCACTTCGCGTGGGCGGCTTTGATATCCGCCATGCCCTCCTTTCCGGCCATGTTCTCCCATTCGTCGGGGTCTTTGCGGTGGTCGTAGAGTTCTTCTGTGCCGTCGGGGTAGCGGATGTAGCGCCAGTGATCCGAGCGGACGGAAAATTGGCCTGGGTTGAACTCGGTGATGGCGGGGGTTTCCCAATTTGCCTTCGGGTCTTGGAGGAGCGGGACTAGGGAGTGGCCTTGGAGGTTTTTGTGGGGCTCGATGTTGGCGAGGGCGCAGAGTGTGGGGTAAACGTCAATCATGCCGACGGGTTTGGGGCAAGATTGGTTAGGGGCGATTCCCGGGCCGGAGATGAGGAAGGGGATGCGCGTGGTCTTTTCCCAAAGGGTGCGTTTGGCCCAATGTTGTTTCTCACCGAGGTGGAAACCATGGTCGCTGAAAAGGAGCACGAAGGTATTTTCCTTGTTCGGACCCTCTTCGAGTGCGGAGAGCATCTCCCCGACACAGGCGTCTGCGAAGCAAATCGAGGCAAGGTAGGCTTGGACGAGACTGGCCCAGAGTTTCTTTTCCACGAGGTCGGCATGGGTAGGGGCGGCATAGCATTCGAGGCCGAGTTCGGGGTGGGGGACGTCGTCAAGGTCGTCGGCTTTGACGACGGGGAGTTGGATCTTGTCCAGCGGGAATTGGTCGAAGTACTTTTTGGGGACATGGAGCGGGACATGGGGCCTGCGGATCCCGGCCGTGATGAAGAAGGGGAGGGCGTGTTCCTTGCGGAGTTCGGAGGCGGCGGCTTGGGAGAGTCGGAAGTCTCCCATGTCGGTGTCCTTGATATCCATCGGTCCCCAGTCCCAAATCCGCTTTTGCCAATGGATGGGTTCCTTTGGGGTTGGGTTTTTACCGGAAGGGAGGACGGTGTCCCAGCATTGCAGGACGTCGTTGTCGCCGGTGCCTTGGTGGAAGATTTTGCCCCCGCCGAAGGTTTGGTAACCGTGTTTTTTGAAATGGGAGGGGAAGGGGAGGTGGCCGAGCAGGGATTTCTCTTTGGAGTAGGTGTTGAAAGTGTAGCAACCGGTGGTGGAGGGTTTCAGTCCGGAGAGGAAACTGATGCGGGAAGGGCCGCAGAAGGTCGCTTGGACATGGGCGTTGGTGAAGTCCATCCCGCGGGCGGCGAGCTTGTCGATGTTCGGGGTCTTGGCCTGGGGATGTCCGCCGAGGTGTCCGGTCCAGTCATTGAGGTCGTCGATGATAATGACGAGGAAGTTGGGCTCGGCTGCCTGGGCGGTTATGGCCAGGAAAAGGAAGGCGAGGAGGCGGTGCATGGGTCGTATGGGTCTTACAGGACGTATCTCAGTGCAAGCTGAATCAAATGGAGAGTTCTGTGTACTGGTTGGCGGTTTGACATTTAGATGGGATCCTGGCGTTGACCCTGAGGGAAAAGGGGGGTTTATGCCCTTTTCCAATTTGCTATGAAACTTTTCCACTTCCTCCCTTCCCTGCTTGCCTGTCTTGTCCTTCCTTGCCCCGCCCAAGCAGCTGGAAAAAGTAAATTGGCTGCTAACTTGGAAGCAGGGAAACCCCAAGTGGTGGTGGCCTACGGGACAAGCCTGACCGCAGGGGGAGCCTGGGTGCGGGGGGTGCAGGCGGAAATAGACAAGCAGTTCCCCGGCC
>JAYPDO010000060.1:0-357 GCA_038125285.1 Opitutia bacterium | reverse complement strand
GTGGTGAATAGCGGCGGTTCGGGGCAATGGTCGAAATGGGGTGTGGAAAACTTGCAGGGAAAGGTTTTGGCCAAGAACCCGGACACTGTGATCATTGAGTTTTCTATCAACGACGCGGTTGCACGTTTCCATGGCTCGGTGGAGATCGCGCGGAAGAATTTGGAAACGATGGCCAACCGGATTTTAGCCCAAAACCCTTCTTGCGAAATCATCCTCATGACGATGACCCCTGGGAACAAGTATGCCGAGGGCCACCGCTCTTACCGGCTGGATGTGGAGTCCCATTACGCGATGTACCGCGTAGTTGCCAAGGAACGGGGGTTCCTCCTGGTCGACCATTACCCGGTTTGGAAGGCG
>JAYPDO010000059.1:22456-22907 GCA_038125285.1 Opitutia bacterium | reverse complement strand
CCCTCGTCATCTGGGGCGGCGAATTCGGCCGCACCGTCTACTGCCAGGGCAAACTTACACCCAATGGCTATGGACGGGACCACCACCCGAATTGTTTTACCTACTGGCTGGCCGGAGGTGGGGTCAAGCCAGGCTTTTCCTACGGCAGGACAGACGACTACAGTGTCAATGTTGTTGAGGATCCTGTCCATGTCCACGATTTGCAGGCCACCATTATGCACCTCCTGGGGATCGACCACGAGCGGCTTACCTACAAACACCAAGGCCGACACTACCGCCTGACCGATATCCACGGCAAAGTCGTGCAAGACATCCTGGCCTGAACCAGGCAAACCGGGTCAACCCTCCCCTTCCCTTTCCTGTTTCCTCCGTCGCCAAACGGCAGCAAGTATGCTCCCCAAGATGCAATGCACAACCGCGCTCACGGCCGAGGGAACGGCCACCATCGGGG
>JAYPDO010000059.1:1518-22446 GCA_038125285.1 Opitutia bacterium | reverse complement strand
AAGTGTTTTGTTGCCAAAGACGAGCCCAACCCCGAGTTCTGCATTCCCACTTCGATGGAGATCGTCCGCCGGACATCCTCCGGTAGCCCCATTGCGCCTGAGAGCAGGTAACCAAGGCCGAACCCGCCCCCATGAAGGAGCAGTACCGAGGCGAGGATGACTTCCCAATTGGCCAGGATCCTCTCCCGTTGCACGGACATGATGAAGCCCACGATCAAGATGATGAAAACTACGGAAAGCAGGGGGAACACAGGCATCACCCTTTCCGCCTGCTTCCGGAAGAAACTATGCACCAAAGTCCCTGCCACAACCGGCAATACGACCACCTGTAAGGTCGACTTTAGCAACGCGTCCGCATCCACTGGCACCATCTGGCCGGCAAGCCATTGGGTCAGATAAGGTGTCGCAAACACTGCCAGTATGGTGGACACTGCGGTCATGGTCACTGAAAGGGCGACATTTGCCCTGGCCAGGTAAACAACGACATTTGATGCCGTCCCGCCCGGACAACAGGAAACCAGAACCAACCCTGCTGCCAAATCCGGGGGCAACCCCATGACCCGCCCGATCCCCCACCCCAGCATCGGCATGACCAAGTATTGCAACCCCACCCCTGCGAAAATGGCCTTCGGCGCTACAAGCATCCGGGCAAAATCCCGCCACTCCAGTGTCAGCCCCATCCCTAGCATGATGATCCCCAGTCCCCAATGGATCGACGAAACCCCGAACCATGAGAAGGTGGACGGCCAGAGCAAAGCCAGTACAACCGTTAACACAGACCACGCTGGAAACCACTCGGTGGCTAACATTAGAATCCTCTTGGACATCCCGGACTGAACGTGTGAAGAGCCTGAAATACCGCAAGGCACAAAATTTACATCTTGAAACCTTCCGTCCCGCCCATACCCCCAATTTCGCATTGACCGGATATTTTCCAGACAACCAACCATGAATAAATCCCTCCCCCTGCTTCTCCTTACCTTCCTAGCCGCCCAGTCCGCATCCTTCCTCCAGTCCAAGCCTGTCGAGATCTGGATCAGTTCCTACACGGACAAAGCCTACTACGAGGCCATGGCCGAGCTCTACAAAGAAAAGGTAGACAAAGGGTTCGAGGCCAATGTCACCGCATACGGTTTCGCAGAAATGCCGGACAAGCTCATGGTCGCCATCAAGACCCGCAAAGGCGGACCCGACATTGTCCAGCTCGACGAAGTTTTCTTCGGCACCTTCCTAGGCAGCAAGGAAGTCCCCTTCGTCGACCTGACCCCGAAAATCAAGGAAGCCGGCCTGGACAAGCAGCTCCACAAAGGCCGCCAAGCCGTCTTCAAGTGGCAGGGCAACGCCTACGGGCTCCCCCAATCTCTGAGCGCCATGATGCTCTATTACCGCAAAGATCTGTTCAAGGAACACGACATTTCCCCCGATGACCTCAAGACTTGGGACGGGTTTGTTAAAATCGGGGAAGAACTCGCCCAAAAAGGCCAAAAATTAATGGCTCTCGACCCATCCTTCTTTGAAATCATCCTCCGCCAGCGCGGGACTGACCTATTTGATGCCAAAGGCAAATTCCTCCCAGACTTCGACAAGGCAGTGGACACCCTCCAGTGGATCCAAAGCCTTACCAAGAAACAAATCGCCCTAATGCCCGACCGGGGCACTATCTTCGACCCGGTTTTCTTCAGCGGGGACATTGAAGGCGGGGAAGTCCTTTGCGTGCCTGGTGCCGACTGGTATGGCTTGGACATGATCCAACAGTTTTGCCCTCACATGAAAGGCGAATGGGGCTTCATGCCCCTCCCCGCTTGGGAGGAGGACAGCAAACGCGGCCCACGCACCTCCACCTTCGCAGGCCAAGGAACCCTCATCTACAAAGGTTCTAAACAAGTCGACCAAGCCTGGGACTTCATTAAGTTTGTTGCATCGGACAAAGACGCGACCGCCCAATTGTTCCTCAAGGGAAACAGTTTTCCGGCCTATCTCCCCTCCTACAAAGATTCCCGCATCCTCCAGTCCCATGAATACTTCACCGGGGAACCCACCATGGGCAAACTCCTGGTCGATTTGTCCAAGGAAATCCCGAAGGTCGTCCCCCACCCCAAACGCCCGGAAGCCGTCTTCACCATCAGGGAAAACACCTTTTCCAACGTGATGTTTGAAATCGTCACCCCCAAGAAAGCACTAGAAGACCTCAAGGCGCAGATCGAACGGGAGCGCTAAAGCCCGGGACGACCCTGGCCTGCCATCGCGAAACTGCCAAGGAAGGGAACGAGAGATTTGGACTATAGGCTCCGCCCATCCTCAGCCCTCCTACTCCTCGGGCCTTTCCTTCTGGGTTTTGCCCTCTTTTGGGTTGTCCCAGTGATGTGGGGCATCGATTTAAGCCTCCGCACGAATGAAATCTTCGGCAGGGGTGAATTTACCGGGTTGGGGAACTTCAGGCACGTCCTCACCGACCCGCTCTACGCGAAAGCCCTACAAAACACCACCCGATACACCCTTCTGGTCATCATTCTCATCGTCCCCCTGGGTGTCCTCATCGCACACCACATCCGGCAACTCCCCAAAAAAATCCAGCCCGCCCTCTCCTTCTGCCTGCTCCTGCCTGGACTTACCCCGCCAGCCGTCCTGGCCGTCCTCTTCCTCCTTTTCTTCCACGGCGAACAAGGCATCCTTAACCGCCTCTTTGTCACACCGTTTGGATTGGAACCCATCAACTGGATCCACGACCCGAAGTTCATCCTGGCTTCCCTCGTCCTCCAGGCGGTGTGGCGTTGGTCCGGCTTCGTCGCCTTTTTTTGCCTCTGCGCGATGGACGCCCTCCCCCGCACATGGGACGAAGCCGCCAAACTGGAAGGGGCAAACCCATTGGAAATCCTTTTGCACATCACCCTTCCCCAGATCAAACACGTCCTGCTCTTTGCCACGGTTTTCCTCCTCATCGATGCCACGGCGCAGTTTTCCGGGGCTTACAGCCTTCTTGGCGGTTCGGGCGGACCGGACAATGCCGGTTTGCTCCTGGTCACCCACATTTACCACACCGCTTTCGGGAAGGGTAACTTCGGGGACGCCGCGGCCATTAGCCTGACTTTGTTGCCCCCGTTGCTCTTCCTGGTTGCCTTCCTGACCTTGAGGAAACCGAAGGCAAAACAGGAAACCACATAAGGGTTTACCTGTTCCCTACCCCAACCTGCTTAGCAACCAAGGCTCCAGGACAACTCCAATGTTCTTCACTGCCTCGTCCAAGTTCATGTGGAAATGCTCCACCGCCTCTTCGTCAGCCGCATCAGTGATGGCACGGACTTCGATGTAGGGTATGTCGCTGAAGATGGCTGCCTTCGCCCCGCCACCACCTTCCCAGGCGACACAAATGGAGTCCGTGTCCAAGTGCAACTGGTGGGCACGGTGCGCCTCGATGATATCCTCGTCCCCACCGGCAATCGGGCCGGAGTGGGTTGCGAACGGCAATCCTGATGGTTGGATCCCCAGGATCTCGGCTACCAGCGCAGGATTGCAGGGAAACCTCGGGGGCGGCTTTTCTCCCTGGAAACGGGACTTGAAATCATGCTCCACAATCTCGGTCGAGACCACCACGTCCCCGGCATCCAGGTCGCGGCGCAATCCCCCCGCTGCCCCGGCGATGATGACCAACCCATAGGGGCCGCGCTTGTCGATCAGGTGTTGGGTCACCAATGCGAACTGCGCCTTCCCATGCCCTGCGACCGCGACTTCCAATCCAAGTTTGGGGAATACGGAGATGGGCGTCTTTTCCTCAGGGCTTTCGGCAGCATATCCCTTGGTTTGGAAATACTCGGCCAAGGAGGCCTGTTCTGGAACCAAAGGGGTGACAACCAATACTTTTTTCATGTCCGGCAAAAATTCAGTGAAATTCAGTGCGGTACCAGTGGGATCAAATTTACGGCCTCAACACACTCTTCACGACCTCGCCCGAGTGCATCTTCTCAAATGCCTCGTGCCATTCGGTAAGCGGCCACACTCCCCCGATGATCGGTTTCACATCCAATGCCCCGCTTTCCAAAAGGGCGATCACCCTTTCCCATATCGGCCAATTGTGGCTGAAGCTCCCTTGCAACGTCACATTCTTCTGCACAAGGGGATCAATGTTGAACCCCAAAGGCTGCGGCCCCCATCCGACCTTGCTAATCCAGCCCGCCGGCCTCACCAAATCCAACGCGATTTTTAACGTGGCACTTGCCCCGGCTGCATCAATGACCCCGTCGCAACCCAAGCCGTCCCGCTCCATCACCCAGCCTTTCGCATCGCCCACGATGGCTTTGCAACCATAGGAATCTTCTGCGATTTTCAAACGGTGGGCATCTTTCTCCAGCCCTACCAAGGCCACTTCCGCACCGCAAAGCCGGGCCATTGCCGCACACAAAATCCCGATCGTCCCAGGGCCGAGGACGACCACCCTGTCCCCTGGCTCGATCCTGGCGTTTTTGACTACGGCGTTGTAAGCAACACAACAAGGCTCGGTCAGGCACGCTTGCTCGAAAGGCAACCCGTCCGGCACATGGTGGAGGATCCGTGACGGCACACGCACAAACCTGGTCATCGCCCCGTCCACCCCGTACCCGAAACCTTTCCGGGTGGAGTCCAGGTTGTACAATCCCCTGCGGGTCATGGGATTGTCCTTGCTGATGATGGCCGCCGTCTCAGAGACGACCCTGTCCCCTTCCTTCCAGCCTTCCACAGCCCCGCCCGTTTCCACGACATGCCCCCCAAACTCGTGCCCCAGGACCACAGGATAGTTGACGGGCCAGGAATGGTCGGCTGTCCACTGGTGCAAATCGCTCCCGCAAACCCCAACGTTCGCCACTTCCAGCAACACATCATCCGGGCCGATTTCCGGCCGGGACAATTCCCGGATTTCCACACTCCCAGCTTCCGGGGAATAATTTACTACTGCAGGCGAGCCCATGGTCAGTCCTTGAATACCTTGTTGAAGAATTTTTGCATGTCCTTCCAGGATGCCTTGTCGGCGGCTTCCTGGTAAGCGATGGGGATGTCGAATTTCTTCCCGTTTTCCGTGGCGTCCGGGTTAGTAAAGCCATGGAGGGCGTCCTTGTAATTTTTAAATTTCATGTCCGCCCCAGCTTCTTTCATCTCTTCTTTGAAAGCCTTCACGGTTTCCGCGCCGATGAATTTGTCGGCGGCACCGTTGCAGACTAGCACCTTTGCCTTTACCGCCCCCTTTTCCGCCTCCATCTTCGCCCCGAGGCTCCCGTGGAAACTGACCACCCCGTCCAGGTCCAGTCCCATCCTGGCCATGTGCAAGACCACCCCGCCACCGAAGCAGTACCCAATGGCACCGTTCTTGGAGGCATCGGTTTGCTTTTGTGCATTGAGCAAGGCCCTGGCCGCTTCGAACCGGGCCTTGGCCACAGGCAAATCCTTCATCACCGCCCCGGCAAAAGCCCCGGCGTCCTTCGGGTGGGCGGCATTCTTCCCGTCCCCGTACATATCCACCGCTAGCGCGACATACCCGAGTTCCGCCAGCATCTCCGCCCTTTTGCGGGCATAATCATTGTATCCCCACCACTCATGGACGACGAGGACGCCCGGCCGTTTTGCATCCGTGGCATCATCCCAGGCCAACAACCCCTTCATGGTCACCCCGCCCGACTCGTAGGAAACGTCTTTGGTCACCACTTTGGCTGCGGCAAATTGGAAGGTAGCGAAGAAGGCAAGGAGGGGGAGGAATATTTTCATAGCGGGGGAGTCAGTAACTGATCCTGTTTCCCATGCAAGCCCATCCGCAGGATTAGCATCGGAGCGGCGACAAAAGATCCTCGCTCCTGGTTACAATTTCCTTAAGACGAGACGCCCTGTGGAAGAGGCGGACTGCCCGGACTGGATATCGCCGAGGAGCGGGGCTGCGTGGATGCAGCCGTGGGTCGATTCCCAGTTATTGAAGAAGTAAGCGGCCTGGCCGTCCACTATTGATTCCAACGTCCATTTCCCGTCCACCGAATCGACGGCAATCCTGTCCCCTTCTAAAACCGTCCCGTTGGTTGCCCCGTACCGCATGAATCGTTCGAAGTCCGGGAGATGGAGGCCACCTTTGGCGGGGTAGAATTGGATCGCCCTTGGGGCTTTGGTCTTCTCGACCGCGGAAAGTTGCCGCGTGTTCGTGTGGCCATTGCGGATCCATGTCCGCACCATGCCCAAATCCCGGAAGGCAGGGGCATCAACCAGGTTGACGCAGTTGAAGAGGGCGGCGGCGGCCAAGTCTTGCCCTGACCTGTTGGAGACCTGGTATTCCCACTCTACGCGACTCCCGCAAGCCCCTGGCTCGTAACGCAACATAAGCCGTAAAGCAACCCCGTCCGAAACCCAACTTCCCCGCGCTTCACCACCTTCCGTTTGCCATTCGGGGCGGACGTGCCAACTCTTTTCCCTGGAAGTCAGCCATTCAGGGAAGATGAGCAGGAAGCTGTCCGAAGGGAACTCCTCGATTTTGAAGGTGATGGGCTTAAGGGAAGGGAAATGGGCGGGTGGTTGCCAGACAAGGCCTTCCCCGGCCAGGGCGGCATTGGCAATGATGAGCAGGGCGGGGGTGATGCTTTTCATGAGTGGGGAGAGAGCAAAGGCCTAAACATCCAACAACCAGCGGGCTTCGGGGCTAATCCTGCCCAAGGTTTCCTTTGTGACCCACTTTCGCTGGTCGGTCTGTTGGGGTTGGTCGCGACGGCAGAAATAGCTATGGATGGCGCGGCGGGGAAATGGGGTGCGGTTGGCCGTTCCACCGTGCCAGGTGTGGGCATTGAAGATGAAGCAAGAACCTGCCGGCCCCTGGATCAGGATTTCGTCCGGATGGGTGGATAACGGGTCTTCCATCTCGTCGGCCGGGAGCTGTCCGGTAAGGTGGCTACGGGGGACGACTCGGGTCGCTCCGTTTTCCGGGGTAAAATCGTCGAGCAACCAGATGGAGTTGCAAACCTTGAAGTCCCCTGCCCCTACTGCTTCATGCCAGTCCACATGGAGCTTTTGTAAACCTTGGCCGGGCTTGGCGGACCTGAAATTGAGCGAGGACAACCGGATGTCCGGCCCAAGGACATGACGGATCGCTGCGAGTAATGCCGGATGGGTGTAGAGGATGTCGAAAACAACGCCTTTGTTCACCAAGTTGGCAATCCTGTCGGCACCTTCTTCCCGTGGATGGCGAATATGCTTTGAATCAAAGAGTTCATGGCCGCCCCGGTCGTCTTCGGCTTGTTGAAGTTCGGAGACGCGGCTGCGGAGGGCATTCAGTTCCTTGCCGTCGAGAAGCACGCCCAAAGGAGCGAAGCCATCCTGGTCTAGCAGGGAAAAGGGATGAAGACCCTCACTTTTCATAATCCTTGCCCGACCAGCTATCGAGGACGGAATGCTGCCAGGCTTCCAGTACCTTTTGCATATTGGCCACCCTTTCCGCCTCCTTTCCGGCGAGGTTGTTAGCTTCCATCGGGTCTTCGGCCAAGTTGTAGAGTTCGAGGGTGGTTTTGTCCCCCTTCTGGATACGGTGCAGCTTCCATGGCCAATCGTTCCAGGCTGCGTGTCCTCGGAGGCCGTCCTCGCCGAAAGTGGGGAATTCGTTTACATTCTTGAGGAAGCGCTCGGGGTGGGGATTGGGTTCGCCTGCAGCTTCCGATTCCATGAGTGCTTTGATAATGCGGTCGCTCCAGGTACCTTGCCCTTGGGTGTGGCCAAACCAGAAGCCCATCGGTGGGCGGGAGTTTAGTTTCCCTTCGAGCATGGGGAGAAGGTTGGTGCCGTCCAGTTTCGGTTGGTGCGGGACTTTCGCCCCAGTAAGGGCGACGAGGGTCGGGTAAATGTCGGATGTGAAGGCCGGGGTGTCGATGGTGCCGGGCTTATATTTCGCTGGCCATTCCAGGATCGCCGGGACGCGCAACCCGCCTTCGTAGATACTGCCCTTCTTCCCCCTGCCGCCGGATGTTGCGTTGACCAAGCCGCCGTTGTCGCTGGTGTAAAAGACCAGGGTATCTTGCTCGATCCCAAGTCGTACCAACGCATTTCGAAGCCTGCCGACTTGCTGGTCGAGCAATTGGATTTCCCGGTAATATCCGGCCATCTTCCCTGCTTCCTCCTTGTAGAGGCTATTCGCGCTTTCGGTTCCTTGCGGAATCTCCATGTGCGGGTCATGGGGCGCGGGGAACCAAGTGACGGCGAACATCGGTTTTCCGCAATCCTTGTGCCCTTCGAGGAATTTGATCGTGGCATCCATCGACACGACCGTACCGGCGCCCTTTGCATGGACATAGCCATTGTGGCTTCCAAGGTAGGGGTTGTTGTCGAAGAAATTGAGACCGGAAAGCCATTCGTCAAAACCTTGCCCACCGGGGTTGGTCGGGCTGCCGGGCTGGACGGATCCAATATGCCACTTCCCGAAATGGCCGGTCACGTAACCTACGGTTTTCAAAGCCTCGGCAATTGTAGTTTCATGGGGCCGCAAGTAATGGCCATGGTTCGGGACGTTTACACGGATGTGGTGCCGGCCGGTCATGACGCTGGCACGGGTCGGCGAACATACCGGAGCAGACGCGTAGAAATGGTTGAAGACAACACCGGCCTTGGCCATGGCGTCGAGGTTTGGGGTCTTGACAAAAGGGTGCCCCGTAAAACCGGCATCGCCGTAGCCTTGGTCGTCGGCCATGACTAGGATGATGTTCGGTCGCCCGGCACGCAGGGTTGGCAAGAGGAGGAGGAAGAGGAGCGAGATGATTGGTCTTTTCATGATCGGTCTGATTGGTCGGATCAGTCGGATTGTACTGATCAAAAAGTCATAATTGCATCCCGTCCATCCATGTGGAGAGGACTTTGGTTTCCCGCACGTCGTCCACCGGGCACTCCAGCAAGTCTCGGTCTAAGATGATGAAGTCTGCGCGTTTGCCAATTTCAAGGGAACCGGTCTCGGTTTCCATTTTCATGAGCCAGGCGTTGTTGATGGTGTAGTAACGGATCATCTCTTGGCGGTTAAGGGCTTGTTCGGGATGGATCGGAGTGTCGAGCCATTGGGCCTTCCGGGTGAGGGTGACCCACATGCCAAGGAACGGGTCGTAGGGGTTGACGCTGCGGAGAGGGCCAATCTTTTGCATATGGTCGCTGCCGCCCCCAGCTTTGATCCCTGCATCGAAGAGGCTCTTGAGCGGGATGAAGTATTGCAGGCGTTTGTCCCCGAAATGCTTGTTAAGGGTGTAGCCGTCTTTCCAGAGCCAGGCGGGTTGCAGGTCGATCCCGAACCCGACTTTCTTTGCCAAGGCGATGGCTTCTTGGGTCATGAAACTGGAGTGGGTGATTGAGGAACGGGTCGGGGCGACGCGGATATCCTTGTCCACACTGGCAAAAATCCGGGCGAGAGTCGTGGTGGCGGCATCGCCTTGGGAATGGGCGGTGAAGGCCAAGCCCCTTGAAACGCAAGCCCGCACCAATTCTTCCATCCTGGATTCCGTGATGAATTGCATACCCCTGTACTTCGGGTCGGAGATTCCATAAATCTGGCTTTTCCCCCAAGGCTCTTGGAACCAGGCGCTGCCGGTCAGCATCCCGCCGTCCTGGTAGACCTTGACCCCCAGCACCCCGAAGCGGGGATCCGGATTGCGGAAGTAGGGGTCGGCGGCATAATCGTCCAGTGTCTTGTGGATGGCGGCCAAATCCCCGTTCGAGCCGATTCCACGCGAGACCCGCACCCGGACAGTCAGTTGGCCGGAATTCAGCAACCGTTCGTACTGCGCCCTTGCCCCAGTGCTGCAATTCCGGTCGATGATCCCAGTGATCCCGCTCCGGTTGTAGTCCTGGAATAACCTTACCAACCAGTTGTCCCGGGCAGCCTCATCCAGGGACTTGTGGGTAGAATTCGATTTCCACTTCAAAACCTTGGAGTATTGCAAGAGCTTCCCGGTTGGTTCCCCATCCGCATCCACCATGACGTGCGCCGGATGCTCTTTGGCAAAGGCCTTGTCGATGCCGTTTTCCGCCAGTGCAAGAGAATTGACGCTCGCATCCGGCCCTGTGCGAAATACCACGGGATGTTTTGGGGCGGCTTCATCCAACTCGACCCGGGTCGGGAAGCGTTGCTCATTGAGCCTTGTGATAAATACTTGGGAAAGCAATAACCACTCCCCCTCCGGCACCACCTTTGCCCTCCCTTTGGTGTAGTCCAACACATCGGCGATGGACTCCATGGGCGGGATCTCGTGGCTTGACTCGAACAGGCTGGCACCAGTCGGGTGGACATGCGAATCGATCAGGCCGGGCAGCACCATCTTCCCGCAAAGGTCGACGACTTTTGTCCCTTCCACGACCCAACTGTCCGCTACCCCTTCCATCCCGACCGCGATGACCCGACCGTCCTTCACCGCCATGGCCTTGGCCACCCGGAACCCTTCATCCACCGTGACAATCCTCCCATTCATGAGTACCAAGTCCGCAGGCTTGGCTGCGAGGAGGAAAGGGAGCAGGGACAGGAAGGGGATGGGCAATTTCATGCCAAACCTGTTGGGGAATCCCAACCTAATGGCAACTTCACATTTTGTGTCTAGGGCGTGTTTGGAATGTGGATTTCGTTTCCAGGTTCAAAGGCAGAGCAAATGTCCGACAAGGTCTCCCTTATTCTGTCCTTCCAGGTTTAATAGCAACACGATATTGGGAATTTCAACTGCATCGTGGAGGGTGCGGAGCCGGCCATCGTGCAGGTACGACTTTGTGTCTTTGATATCAAGCAAAGCAGAGAGGTCTTATAGAGCCGCAGGTAACGGGATCTTCGCCCAAACGTTGTCCTCTTGGCAAAAGCCCCGTCCACAACTTTCTGATATATGTCCGTTGCGGTTTTTCATGTCCTCTTTGAACGCTTCTGTCTTCTATTCCATGCGCCTGTATTGCAGGTGGCTGCGTTGTTCGCCGACCATGACGGTTCGGTGTTCCTTGTCTTTGCCCAGGCATTTGCCTTTGAGCAGGCAACCCTGGCAGACGTGCCGAGAGCATTCCAACCGAAAGCAGGCTTTGCCCGTCGCCTCTGCCACCAAATGGCGTCTGTTGGTATTCTTTCCTGGGTATCTGGCGCGGTTTTCCCCGTCGATATCGAAGTCTTCCAGGATGAACCGGCCTTTGAGGTCGCTGGTGCCCCTATGAAGCGGAGTGACTTGAGGAGCAGGTGACGGTGTTCGTACAGTTGCTGCTTAAGTGCCTCCCCGACGGAGTCGGCCTCAATGATCTGAGGCAAATGTTAGGAAACTACGGATCAGATGGAGGGTTCTTGCCAATCGGGGATGCCCGAGCCTTCCGCCTGCTTATTATATAGCTCATGGAAGGGACGTACCTTGGACATAGGCACATCCTCGTTGACCATCAAGGGCCTGGCTTCTTTCCAGAATTTGTCATAGGCCGCCCGCATCGATTGTACGGTACCGGGATGATCAGCGGCGATATTGGTTTGCTGGCCCGGGTCTTTCTCCATGTCATAGAGGTTTGCACCGACCAGGCGGTACCTCTGGTTCCGTACGGCAAACTTTTCCCACTGGTGGCCATTCGGCTCAGAACCGGTCTTCCAGCGTGCCACTTGGGTAAAGAAGTGGCGGTCTTCCCATTTGGCACCCTTGTCCTTCAGCAATGGCACGAGGCTCCGTCCTTCCACTTGCTTCGAGGGAAGGGAATCCACTCCTGCGGGGTGGGCCCAGGTCGGGAGGATGTCGATATGGGCGGCGATATTGCCAATGTCCCGCTTGGGTTCCAGGACTCCGTCCCACCGCACAAAAAAGGGAACGCGCACACCGCCTTCGTCCGGGGAACCTTTCCGACCCAGCATGCCGGAATTGTACTCCAGCATTGGCTTTCCCTCCTTGGACGTCCCGAGTTTCCCGCGCCCGGCTCCATTGCCGGTCATCCCGTTGTCAGACATAAAGATAATGACAGTGTTTTCAAACAGCTTCCATTCCTCCATCTTGCCAAGGACGCGGCCCATGTTCTCATCAATGTTCTCAATCATCCCATAAAACCCGGCAGTGTTCTTGTTGAACCCGAGGTCAGTGAAACGCTTCGTGTTCTTTGGAGGGGCAATGAAAGGGCCGTGCGGGGCATTCGTAGCGATGTAAACGAAGAAGGGACTTTCCGAATCCTTCTGCTGCTTGATCCATCCCAAAGCGGCGGAGAAGAAGATGTCAGTGCAGAACCCGTGTGTTTTGACGAAGGAACCATTATGCCGGATGACCGGGTCGAAATATTTGTTCCCTGGAGCGTCGGCACAGGAGCAATTGTAAGCCTGGCCAATACCTCCTGCCCCATGGATGAAGGCTTCATCGAACCCGCGTTTGTGGGGCTGGTAGGGTTCCTCGTCCCCAAGGTGCCACTTGCCGAAGATGGCGGACTTGTATCCAGCCTGGGCCAGGACTTGCGGGAGGATGGTCGCGTCCAGGGTCATGCGCTCGCGCTCGAGGATGGTATGGGTTATGCCATTCTTGAGCGGATGGCGTCCAGTCATGATGGCCGCACGGGTCGGGGAGCAAGTTGGGCAGACCAGGAAGCGGTCGAAACGGGTGCTGGTATCATACAGATTGTCCAGGTTCGGCGTGCGGATCCAGGGATGTCCATGGCGCCCGACTGGGCCATGCCCCTGGTCGTCCGTCATTATGAGGATGATGTTTGGCTTCTTCTCGAATGCCGGTTCGGCGGCTTGGAGTAGCCAAGCAATGAAGATGAATGGAAGTAGTAAGAGGATACGCATCTCGGGAGGTAAGTTGCTGGGGCAGGAATTGGCAAGGTACAAAATGGAGAGAAAGGGCTTGCAGGGAGGGTCAGGTTCCCTTTTGTAACTGGCCAATTAACCCTGCGGGTGTCGTATAACGGCTATTATGTGAGCTTCCCAAGCTTGAGACGAGGGTTCGACTCCCTCCACCCGCACCATTGACCCGCATAGGACATGAGTGATGTAACCTTGTATGGAGCTGCCGGGGACGGGGTGAGGGATGATACTGACGCAATCCGTCATGCGGTTTGCCAAGGGCACGGGACGCTTCATTTTCCTGCGGGCACCTACATGGTCAGCGGGACGGTCGAGGTAGACCTTTCCAAGGACGGCCCTTTCGGGATTTATGGTTCGGGCGGTACATCCCGGATCATCATGACTGGCAAAGGCCCTGCATTCCGTCTGGTTGGGTCACATGGCGGTACGGGCGACCCAGGAAGTCGTAAAGGCAATGTCCCAACCCACCAGCGCCTGCCGACCATCAGGAACATCGAGATCGAGGGTGCAAACCCGGAAGCAGATGGCTTCGAACTGGAAGGCACAATGCAGTCCGTCTTCGAGGGGGTGCTGGTCACGAAATGCCGACATGGGATCCATTTGGTCAAGCGCAACCGGAACGTCCTCATCAGCCATTGCCACATCTATTTCAACACGGGCGTGGGGGTGTTCATGGATGAGGTGAACCTCCACCAGATCAACATTGCTTCCAGCCATATCAGCTATAATAGGCTCGGCGGGATACGGGTTGAAAGGTCTGAAGTCAGGAACCTCCAAATCACAGGCAACGACATCGAGTACAATAACCACCGGGCACACAAAACCGAACCAGTGCCTACCGCCGAGATCTACATCGACACCACAGCAGAAGGTGCATCGGTCAACGAGGTCACCATCGCTTCCAACACCATCCAGGCCACGGACTCGCCAGACGGTTCCAACATCAGGATTATCGAAAAACCCGACAATTCCCGCCCTCCCGGACTCTTTGCCATTTCTGGCAACATCATCGGGAGCCAGGAGAACAATGTCCACCTGACTGGATGCTACGGCATCTCCATATCAGGAAACTGCATTTACTCGGCCAAACACCGGAACCTCCTTATCGAGGATTCCCGCCTAGTCAACCTCTCCGGAAACACGTTCCGCCGCCACACCCCAGCTTACGGCACAGGTCTCCGTTTCACCGATTCGTCTGACATCACCCTCACCGGTTGCTCCATCCTTGACGAAACGGAGGAGGGTGAAGCCGGTCTCGACGCCCTCCTCGAACTCGAACATTGCGAACGCACAAACATCGCCGGATCGCAGTTCATCAACGGCGTCTCCGGGATCTCCGCAAAGGATTGCCGACACCTTTCCGTCACGGGTTGCACCATCCAGGATACCCGGAGCACGCCCATTGCCAAGGGGTCGATTGTGATCTCGGGCAAGTCTGGCAACCACCTTGTGTCAGGGAACATCCTGGGGTTGCCAATGCGCGGTGAAGCGGAAGGCCAAGGGAATCTGATTTCAGAAAAATAGGTTGTTTTGGACATATAGGATTTATCCTTTTTCCCATGGATTTCTTCCGGTACGTCCTGCTTGTCCTCCTTACTTTGGCTTCCTTGTCGGCCAAGGAGTACGATTGGCAACCCTTCAAGCCGGTAGTCCGCCCAGAAGTCCCAACCGCTGGAAACGGTTGGGCAAAGAACGATATCGACCGCTTTGTCGCGGCACGGCAACAGACACTCAACCTCTCCCACCGCCCAGAAGCCTCCAAGGGGATTTGGCTCCGCAGGGTACACCTTGACCTTACCGGCTTGGCCCCGACTCCGTTGGAGCAAGCCGAGTTCCTGGACGACGATTCCCCGGACGCCTACGAAACAGTGGTGGACAAACTCCTGGCAAGCCCGGCCTACGGCGAACGCTGGGGGCGGCATTGGATGGACGTTTGGCGTTACAGCGACTGGGCAGGTTACAAAAACGAACTCCGCGACAGCCAGAGGCACATCTGGCATTGGCGAGACTGGATCGTGGAGTCCCTCAACCAGGACAAAGGCTACGACCAAATGCTCAGGGAGATGCTTGCAGCCGATGAACTTTACCCAGAAGACACGCAAACCATCCGCGCCACTGGATACCTCGCACGCCAGTATTTCCGTAACCGTGACCAGTGGATGGACAATGTCGTGACCCACACCGCTCAGGGGTTCCTCGGCATTACATTGGGCTGCGCAAAATGCCACGAACATAAATACGACGGCTTTACCATGGAGGATTATTATGCATTCCGGGCGATTTTCGAATCCTACCAAGTCCGCACGGACAGGGTACCCGGAGAACTGGACACCCTGAAGCTCGGGATGCCCAGGGCGTACGACTCCTCCATCTCCGCCAAGACCTACCTTTTTGACAAAGGGGACGAACGCCATCCGCTCAAGGACAAGGAAATCGTGCCTGGAATCCCCGCTTTGTTCAAAGGGAAGTATGCCCCTAAGAATTTGACGCTCCCCAATGCCGCGTACCAGCCACACCGGCGCCCGTTTGTCCTGGACGGCCTTCGCGATGAAGCCCGGGGAAAATTGGCGGAAGCCACGACTTGCATAGAAAAAGAGGCCGCAGGAAAAAATCTCGAAGCCCTGGAAGCCCTCCTCGCCATCGAGGCCATTGAAGGCTCCGGGAAAAAAGATTCGGAGGAATGGAAGGCCGCCGCGACCCAACTGGTCCGCCTTCAACGGGAAAGCAAACTCGCGGATGCCAAGGCCAAGGTGGAGACGGCCGTCCTGACAAAGGATCAAACCGAAGGCGAGTTCTTGAAAGCCAAAGATGGCAAGGACAAGGCGGCAATCGCCAAGTCCAAACGGGCAATGGATGCTGCCATCAAGTCATGGAAGGACGCAGAAAAGGCCCTTGCTACCGCCCAAAAGGCAATGGAGGCCAAACTGGACTCCAAGTACACAGCGAGAGAGGGCAAGACCTATTCCAAGCTCAGTTCCGGGAGAAGGTCGGCTTTGGCGGAATGGCTTACCGGCAGGGAAAACCCATTGGCCGCCCGAGTAGCTGCCAACCACATTTGGCTCCGGCATTTCGGGCAGGCTATCGTACCGACTGTGAATGAATTCGGCTCCTTTGGAAAAAAGCCTTCGCATCCAGCCCTGCTCGATTGGCTGGCCGCGGAGTTCATGGAAACCGATTGGAGCATGAAAAGCCTCCACAAACTCATCGTCTTAAGCGCGACCTACCGCCAATCGTCCGCTTCCGACGAGAGGAATGCCGCCATCGACCCCGACAACACCTACCTCTGGAAAATGCCTACCCGCAGGATGGAGGGCGAAATCGTCCGGGACAACCTCCTCCACCTCGCCGGGACACTGGACAGGGAAATGAGTGGTCCGGATATCCCGAATACCGAGGCGCAGACCTCAAAACGAAGAAGCATCTACCTACGCCATGCCCACGAAAAACTGGTCGAATTCGTGCAAATCTTCGACGGGCCGAAGGTAACGGAGTGTTACCAACGCGACCAAACTGTCCAGCCCCACCAAGCCCTGGCTTTAGCCAATAGCCGCCTGACCTTCGACCAAGCCAAAACCCTGGCCAGGAAAATGGACAAGCAATGCGGGCAGGACGATGGCAAGTTTGTCAACCAAGCCTTCCGCTGGATCCTTGCCAGGATGCCGACCCAAGAAGAACAAGCCCTTTGCCGGGAATACCTCGCCAAGGAAAATACAAGGAAAAACCTCCTCATGGTACTCTTCAACCATAACGATTTCGTAACCATCCGATGAACTTCCCGTCACGACGCACCTTCCTGGCCGACACCGGCATGGGTCTTACGGGCATTGCCCTTAGCACCTTGCTGTACAAGGATGCCGCGTTGACTGCCGCCGACCTTCCGAACCGAGGCGAGGGTTCCGGCCCCCACCATGCGCCGAAGGCAAAGTCCGTGATCTGGATCTTCCTGATCGGGGGTCTCAGCCACATGGAGAGTTTTGACCCAAAGCCAGCCCTCACCAAGTACGGAGGGAAAACGATCGAGGACACCCCCTACTCCAAGTCCGTGCTGGATCCAGGCAAGATCAACGGGAACCTACTAGACCCCAAGAAGGCCGAACGGGAAGTCTACAAGACGATCATGCCCCTACAGACGGGGTATAAGCGGTATGGGAAAAGTGGCTTGGAAATCAGTGATTGGTTTCCCCACATCGGGGCGCAGGCGGACAACCTGGCTCTCGCCCGGGGCATGTGGACGATCGACAACAACCACGGTGCCCAACTCACTTTCCACACCGGACGGAAGATCACAGAGGGAGCGTTCCCAACTATCGGGGCCTGGGCAAGCTACGGCCTGGGTACAGGCAACCGCAACCTCCCGGAGTTTGTGGTGCTTGGCAACCCAAGCGCGGATTGTTGCGGTGCGGCATGGACGCATGGGGCCGCTTACCTCGGGCCGGAGCACGGTGGAGTAAGGATGAAAGTAGATCCCAAATCCCCCCTCTCCTTTGTCCAACCCGCCGACCCAAAATTCACCATCGACCAGCAACGTGAAAACTTCTCCCTGCTTGGTAAGCTCAACCGCCTTACCGGGATCGAATACCCGGACGACCCCCAACTACAAGCACGCATCAAGTCCTATGAACTTGCGTTTGAAATGCAGTCCGCCGTTCCCGAGGTAATGGATTTCTCCAAGGAACCCAAGCACATCCACGAACTCTATGGCACTGGGAAAACCCAGACGCAGGACTTCGGCAAAAAGTGCCTTGCAGCCCGCAGGCTCGTGGAACGAGGGGTGAAGTTTGTCCAGCTATTCCACGGATACACCGGGAATGCCGGGGGATGGGACTCCCACCGCGACATCAAGAAGCTCCATTCCCAGCGCGCGGGGGAAATGGACCAACCTGTAGGGGCATTGGTCGCAGACTTGAAGCAGCGCGGCCTCCTGGATGATACCCTCGTAGTCCTAGGTTCTGAATTTGGGCGCACGCCCGGTGCCGAGTTCCGCAAAGGCCAGGCCAGTGTACAAGGGACTGGGAGGGATCACCACCCCCAAGGCTTCACGGTCCTGATGGCCGGAGGTGGGGTCAAACAAGGCTTTGCCTACGGGGCGACGGACGAGCTTGGGTTCCATGCCACCGAAGGGAGGCACTACGTTACCGATTTGCACGCAACCATCCTCCACCAACTTGGCCTCGACCCACGCAAACTTGAAGTCCCTTCCCGCAAACGCCTCGACCGCGACTTCGGGCAGGTGATGGAAGGGGTGTTGGCGTAATCCCAGGGAGGCTAACTTCGGCCGCTATACTTAGGACGGCCTCTACTTAGGAGACCAAAGTTCGCCGCGCCAGGTTACCTGCTATCCCGGTAGACTTTTTCCAACTCGATGCAGATGCTGTCGAACACCCGGCGGCATAGCAGGCTGGTAGCGGTCTTGTAGGCAAGGTGCATCCCGACATCCAACGCGACTTTCTGGGGTGAAAACTTTTTTGCCCAACGGAAGACTTTGACCGGCCATTTGAGCTGGCCGTAGAGTTTCATGGCTTCCTGCATGAAAATGCGGACTGGCTTGGGCATCCAAGTCTCGATGGCTTGTTTCGTGCCGAGGAAGCCATCGACCTTTACATTCAGTAAGTTCCTGGCCAGTGGGAGTTTTCCCGTCTCGCACAAGACCTGGAGCCATTCCTGGGAACGCTCCAACACCGGCCCGACTTTGGCTTCCAGCATGGGTGCGGGGGAATCAGGGAAATGCCTCAAGGAGATGACCCCCGCAGCCTTGGCCACCACTTCCTTCAACTCCTCCAGCGTGGGGTTGGCCTCCAACAAGTTCCTCCATCCAGGCAGTTTGTCCCGGAGACTGGCCAGCGCCGGATCGTCCAGGTCGAAGTCCTCAATCCGCTTGCCCGCCAAATCCTCAAGTCCTTTTTCTACCTCCTTCGGCTCCATCCCTCTCGCCCCCGGCTCCCCGCTGTCATATGCCCGAATGGCCAATTTCCCCACAAAGAGGTATATGTCCAGTAACAGGCTGCGGGTGGCGGTGAGGATTGCCAAACGGTTGGACAGGAAGGCGAGGATCGAGACCGGTTCTGGAAAGATGAAGAACCGCATGTTCAGGAGCGGCCCGAGGGGTTGCAGGATTTTGGATACCGCCCTGGCAAATCCGGAGCCGAGGAAACGGTCGTACCCCTCCTTTGCTTGCAGGAGATGGCGGAATCGGACGTCCCGGAGCCTACGGAACCCTCTCCTGGAAAGGACTGATTGCAGGTGTTCCCCGACCTCACGGGCGCAATTGAGCAATCTTCCCGAGGTGATGCAAAGCTCAGGCTTGGCGGAAGATGGATGGTAACAGGCCGCAATGTCCCTCACAAAGCCGACCACACCATGGATCTCCCCAAGCCCCGGGGAATTCGACTTTTTGATCGAATCGAATTTACCGGCGACCAACTGGATGGCTTGCTTACGCGCAACGTCCGTCGTAACGGCCAACTCGTCCTCCAGGGTCTTCCTTTCCTGCGCCATGGAGGAGTTCCAGTGCAGCACCCCCCTGAACTTGAAACGGAAGAAGAGTGCCGCCAGGGCGCAAATGACCGCAAAGGCCGTGAAGCAACCCAGTAGGATTTGCCAAGCCAGCGGCCAGTCGAACATAGCGGGCCAAGGGGTGGCGGCGACCGAAATTCCCCTTTCGGGTCAGTTCCCTTTCCAGTTCCAGGGTACCGTGGTGAAAGGTTGTGCGGGAAGCCCGTCATTGTTGAAGAAATTTGCGTATTCCGGGGAGCGGAAGAAGGCATACTGGACATGCTTTGGGTTGGGGATGTCCGGGCTGCTGACGACAACGGTATCGCCCTCGATCACAGCCTTCGCCCAAGCCCACTTTTTGCCGTCCCCGATTTCAAACCCCTCCAGGCTGTCCGCATGGCGGAAAGCCAGGCCTTTGCCGACGTGGTCAAAGGAGATGCGGATCTTGTCCCCTTCCAATTTGTGGGATTTGTACACCGGCCCTGAGACCGCTACATCTTTCCCGTAAACCGCCCCCAATGCGACTTGGCAGGCGCGGGCACCGTAACCGGACTTACAGGCAGGATGGATCCCTACGCCAAGGTCGATCGCAGGGACAAGCGGGGCGTTCGGGATGGTGCCCATTTTGACGTGGTCTAGCTGGTATGCGAGGGAATGGGGTGTGGTCGACCCTGCCTGCGGTTTGTTGGGGCGGTAAGCCTTTGCGCCTTTGTTGGTTGGGTTTTCCGGATCCCATGGGGCGACACCACCGCTCGGTTTTTGGACATGGAGAAAAGGGAAGTCCCCTTGCCCCCAGGTTTTACGCCATCCGTTGACCAATGCGTTCATGACGACATATTGATCAGAAACTCCGGGGATTTGCGTCTTGGATTCCCCTTGGTCCCAAAGGACTCCTCGGATCCCGTAGGGGACCATGTACTGGATGTGCCGCTCGTAGAGGCTGCCAATCTTGATCGGGGGACGTGGGGCCTTTTTGCCCTCGGCCTTCGCCTTTTCCTCCTCCGCTTTCCATTTTTCATGGTAATCGCCTTTCCCGGCGGAATAATCGGCAATGGATATCCCGTTGGCCTCCCGGAACAGTTTAGAGAGCTCGCTATCCCCTTCCGCCATTTCCGGGCTAAGCCACATTCCCGAAGGTGTGCCCCCGACCGCGCCGACCATTAGCCCAACCGGGATCCCCAGGCTTTTGTGCAATTCCAAACCAAAAGAGAAATGGATGGCAGAAAACCCCGCGCCAGTCTGGGCATCGGCAACATTCCACCCCCCACGGGTACAGAGGCGTAATCCCGGGTATGGGCCGGCTTCCAGGTTTTTTGACAGGACTTCGTCGTTCCTCGCATATCCACCCGCGCCGCCAGCCATATTGGATTGCCCTGACCCGATCCAGACTTCCCCCACCAACACATCCTTGAAAACCACGCTCCCGTCCTTAGTGGAGACTTTTAATTCGGAGGCTTCACCGACCTTGGATGGGTCAAGTTTGATCGACCACTTCCCATCTTCCCCGGCTTTGGTGGTTTTGGTTTTCCCCCTGAATTGGACCGCGATTTCCTCCCCCGCAACGGCAGTCCCCCATACCGGGGCAGCCAAGTCCTGCTGGATCACCATATGGTCGGAAAACATACGGTCCACCTTAGGGGGCGCGGCGGAGAGGAAGGCTGGAAGGCAAAGGAAGGAAATGG
>JAYPDO010000059.1:0-1506 GCA_038125285.1 Opitutia bacterium | reverse complement strand
AAGTTGGCGGTTGGACTGGTAACTTGCGAGGGAAAAGGTTGCTGCTAATGGAAGTTTCCCCAACGTCCCACCCTGCACATTTATGAAATCCATCCTACCAACTACCATATTCCTCCTGGTCGCCACTGGGTTTTCCTTTGCGGCCCGTCCCCTCCCCCGAAGTGCCCCCGAAGCCCAAGGTGTCCCCTCCCCGGCCATCCAGGCCTTTGTAGAAGCGGCGGACAAGGGGATCAACGACATCCATAGTTTCATGTTGGTGCGGCATGGGAAAGTCGTGGCGGAATGTTGGTGGTCTCCGGAAGCTGCGGACAAACCGCACATCCTCTGGTCCCTGAGCAAGAGTTTCACTTCCACAGCTGTCGGCTTGGCCGTTGCCGAAGGCAAGTTGGACATTGATGCGAAGGTAGCAGGTTTCTTCCCCTGCGACCTTCCGGAAAACCCTTCTGAAAACCTCAATGCCATGCGGGTCAGGGATCTTCTTACCATGTCCGCCGGGCATCAGCCCGAACCCCGATTGCAAGGGGAAGATGTCCCCTGGGTAAAGCAATTCCTGGCACAACCCGTCCCGCACAAACCTGGGACGTTCTTTTGTTACAACACTGCGGGCACATACATGCAGTCGGCCATCGTGCAAAAGGTGACGGGTGAGAAGGTCGTCGATTACCTCCAACCCCGATTGTTCGACCCCCTGGGAATCGACGCCCCCAAATGGGACGAAAGCCCCCAAGGCATTTCCATTGGCGGGTATGGGCTATACCTTATGACGGAGGATATCGCAAAATTCGGCCAGCTCCTGCTCCAAAAAGGGAAATGGGAGGGCAAGCAACTCGTACCGGCCGAATGGGTCGAACAAGCCACGAGCAAACAGGTCCGCAACGACCTGGCCAAAACCCACACCCGCCCGGACTGGATGCAGGGCTACGGGTTCCAGTTCTGGCAATGCCGCCACGGGGCATTCCGGGGCGATGGCCGCGACGGGCAGTTTTGCATAGTGATGCCGGAGATGGATGCCGTCGTCGTCATGACCGCAAAGTCCAGGCAATACCAGGAGCAAGTCGACTTGGTCTGGGAACACCTTCTGCCATCATTCAAGGAGGGCATACTACCGGAGGACCAATGTGCCCGGGAAAAATTACTCCAGGCGATGACGGGGCTAAAGACATCCGGACTGTAAGCTGGTTTTTTGCAACCGTAGCTTTGTCCTGTCACCGGCAGGTTCGGGTCTTCCTGGATTTTGCCTTGGGTAGTGGGTATCCACCTCCATGCCGGGCGGGGAGGCAAACCGGAAGGTCACTTTAGCATCCGTCGCACTTACATAATCCCCAATTCTTAGCGAATTTGGAGCGCCTTGGAAGGCCGTCCCAATATCTTATTGTCCTCACCAAAGTAGGATAGCCTTCCAAGGTTGTCACCATAGGGTATATATTTCACTGGTTCGCTAATGATTGAGGTTATATTGACTTCTCGAACCTTGGGCATAGACCAAAACGGATGCAGAGGTTTCAA
>JAYPDO010000058.1:19578-23004 GCA_038125285.1 Opitutia bacterium | reverse complement strand
GGGTTAACGGTTTTCCCGGGATTGGTTTCTCGGGGGGCGTGGGTTGTTTTGCCTTTGTTTACAAAGATTATTATAGGCAGATGGGCGGAAAGGAAGCCCAGTAGGATAATAGTGGCGCGGTGCTTTTTCATATTTTTGTGGATTGTGGATTTTGGGCGTTTATTTTTGGGAGGAATGGAATGGAAGGGGCGGCGGTTTGCTGGGCGCCGCCCCTTCCGGTTGTATGGTTCCGTTCTACCTACCGATCATTACCATTCGGTTGTTCTGCGCTGAGTTTGGACGACGCGGGGTTATTCCCCGTACCTCTCCAGTTCGAAGGTGAAGGGACCACTCCCGTAGAAGGAGACCCCGAGCCAGAGGTATTTTTTGTTCCTTTGGATGTCCGCTTCGATGGTCTCGTCGGATTCCAGCGAGAAAGAGGATTCGATAATTTTCCAGCGGCGCCGTTCACGCTTTAGGAGATAGAGGTCGAAATCTGTGTTTTCTGGACCAATGAGGTGCCCGACTTGGAACTCGTCCTGGCTAAGTTGCTCGGTGAGTATCTTGGTCCTTTGGAATTCCTCTATGAACCCTTGGTAGACTTCTATCACGGGGGCATTGGGATCAGGCTCGGGGATGGGATCTGGGGTTGGATCTGGCTCAGGGGCAGGTTCCGTCGGTGCTGGAGTCGGCTCAGGAGTAGGAGTTGGTTCCGGAGCTGGTGCCGGGGCGGTTGGAGCCTCCAATTTCGCATAGAGGAAGATATTAGAGGAATTTGACCCTAGGTTTGAGAGTGTCCCGCTCGTTGCCATCCCTACCAAGGTGTCTGCTATTGTATCCGGGGATGCGTCCGGGGTTTGCTCAAGCAATAGTGCCACCGTGCCGGCAACATGGGGGGTTGCCATGGACGTGCCGCTCCAAGTTCCGGTGGAAATGTCGGAATTGGCGGTTGAGGAGGTAATGGCTTCACCGGGGGCGAATAGGTCGACTAACCTTCCGTAGTTTGAGAAATCGCTTTGGCGGTCCGAGCTGTCTGTGGACCCAACGGTCAAGGCCTCTTCGACCCGACCGGGGGAGCTGTTGGTTGCGTCCATGGACTCATTGCCCGACGCCACTGCTGTCGGGATGCCGGAGCTTATTAATTGGCGCACTGCGTCATCCAGCAGTCCGTGGGGTTCGCCACCAAGGCTCATGTTGGCGACCGCGGGTTTTTCCCCGTTAGCCGCGATGTATGCCATTCCCGCGATCAAGTCAGAGTCGTAACCCCAACCGCTGTCATCGAGGACTTTGACGGCATGAAGTTGGACATTCGGCGCTACCCCGTAGGTCCTGCCCCCGATTGTCCCGGCTACGTGGGTACCATGGCCGTTCGCATCGTTTGCGCTGGAGCCGTACGCGGTCCAAAATGAACTTGCCCGCCCTTCGAATTCCGAGTGCGAAAGGCGGATGCCTGTGTCGATGACGTAGGCATGCACCCCTTGTCCGGTGGCAGCGGTATTGTATTCACCGTCCAGGTTATTGTCCCGTTGGTCGATCCTATCCAGTGCCCAAGTCGCCGCGGCGCGGGTCGCACTTACGGTGTTGGCCTGGATGACATTGCCCAGGCGGGTCGCCCAGTCATAATAGGCGTTCCGGATTCTCGGGTCGCTGAGGACTCGGCTGATTTCGTCCCAAGTCAGGTTGGCTACAATGATGTCGCTGGCTGGGAGGATGTTTTCGATGGCCGATGCCGGGAGTCCCAATTGGCTTGAGACTTCCCCAGCATCACCATTCGTTACTAACATAACACGGGTTGTGTTTACATTCCTAATATCGGCTTCTAGTAATTGGACTGTAATCATTGGAATTAGGCACAGCAAGGCACTAGTTATTTTTTTCATTTTGGAGGATAATGCAGGTTTAGAATAAGGGTGGCTCGTTAAAGCCGTAGTTGTAGCCCCGAGTCGTAATGGAAGGATTTCCAATTACAAAATTCAATTGATTCCATAAAAATGTTTTTATGGAAATATGGTAACTAAGCCAGGTTAACCCTGCTTATCCTTTGCATTTAAAGGATTATTCTGCCTTTTGTCCTGATCCTATTGGTGGGTAAAGGCGTCACGGCTACTTTGCCAAGCCATAGATTTTTGGAAAAAGCAAGCTGGTAGGTTGCTGCAATTTCTCTTCCGTGAAATTGGAACCTGTTGCTTCCCTGTGAGGTTTTCGTACATCCCGGTTAGATGAACCGGAGGTCTAGGGTACCCCAAGCCCCTGCCTTGCATCCTGGGGTTTGGATTGTGGGTGATCCTGAAATTCCTGGATCTGGAATTGATAAATTTCCTGCTAAAACAAGTTGTTAATAGTAGTTTGCAACTTCTCCCTTGATTGTTGCAGTCCATCATAGCCACCGAATTCAATCCCACAGTATCCTTGGAAGCCGGATTCGTAAACGATCCCGAGCATCTTGTCGTAATCGAGGTCGGAGTTGTGGTTGCAATCGTCCCATACCTTGTCCTTCACGGAAACCCCTTTTGCCCAGGGCAAGAGTTTCTTGATGCCCTTGTAGGAATCATAGCTTTCGCCATCACGGATACGGAAGTTCCCGAAATCCGGCAATGTCCCACACCTGGGATGCCCGACTTTTTTGATCACTTCCGTAAGCCAGTCGGCATTGCTGGACAAGCCGCCATGGTTTTCCACGATGACGTTCAGGTCTAACTTCGCCCCGAGTTCGGTCAACCTTGCCAAGCCGTCTGAGGCGAGCTTGGTTTGTTCGTCCCAATTCCCCGCGCTTCCGGCATTCACCCGGATGGAGTGGCAACCCAGGCGTTTGGCGGCGTCGAGCCACTTTTTGTGGTTCTCCACGGTCTGGCTGCGTTTTGCGCTATCGGGGTCGCCGATATTTCCCTCCCGGTCGCACATGATGAGTAGTTGCTTTACGCCCAGGTCTTTGGCGCGCTTGTCCATTTCCGAGAGGTAGCAAGCGTCGTTGGCCTTATCCATGAAGAATTGGTTCACGTACTCGATTGCCTCGATGCCATGGTCTTTGGCGACTTTTGCAAAGTCCAAGTTATCGATTTTCCCGGCGCGGATCTCCTTGTTGACCGTCCATTGGGCGAGTGAGATTTTCAGGGTGGGTTCCTTCTTTAGGGCTGCGGCCAATTGGTTGGCCAGAAGGATGGTTGTGGCGATAGAGGATTTCTGGAGGAAGGTGCGGCGGTTCATAAGTTGGGAAGGGAAGATGCCCATGTCGGGGAGTGCAAGCCTATCCTTGCCCTTGACCCGTTTCGCCTGGTCGATTTGGAATGATTGCATGAACAAGCTCTCTTTTAATTCCCTGGCTATCATCGCATTGGCCGCAGTTTCCCTCCATGCCGACATTTTCCAGCCTGTCATCCAGTCCGGGGTGTCCAGGGGGCAAGCATCTCTCCCTGTCGCCAGCATTTCCAAAAAAGCGGACTTGTTGGT
>JAYPDO010000058.1:3285-19568 GCA_038125285.1 Opitutia bacterium | reverse complement strand
GTCCTGACAATCGAAGGGATAGGCGACGATGCTGCGGCAACGGAGGAAAATGTCCTTCGGTCGGCTGGGATCGTGTTTTCGGCAGCAGAAAGGGAAGGGGATATCTCCATTCGGCAATTCCCCATACAATTGAGCACCCCGGGGTACCTCCAGTCGAGGTATCGAAGTTTGGAAGCAGCCTCCGTCAAGGCCGGCAGCCTCCCGCTCATGTAACCTCGGCCAGTTTCGAGGTATATGTTGCAATCCCTGAAGCCGGGGCTGTGGCCGGGGCCTTGGGGCGGTTGCGTGGGTTTGCTTGGTCCTTGGAGGGAACCCTAGAGGGACAGTGCGATGTGAAGTTGGGGGATGCCATCTCGCTTGGCATTGCCGATCATGGACAGTACCGCCCGGAAATCATGGCCAAACTCAAAGCCCATGTTGCGTCCTTGGCTACCCAGTTGGGCGCAACTCCGGCGGATTTTGAAATTTCAGGGCTTGGTAATGGAGTCGTTGTCGAACCAGAAAGCTACGGCACTGTGCGCCTCCACATCCCAATCCAGGTCGCCCTTCGCCCGAAGCGGTAGGATTGCATCCAGTTTTGTTGCAGTATCCAACTTTTTTTGTTACCTGCGCGTCACGTGCGCTTGACGGGCGGGCTTGAGGGCGAGATGATTGTATGCAATTATGTTCCCTGATTCCTGTACCTTGCGTTCGGCGCTCCCGTTAGTCGCCGCCAGTTCAATTGCCCTATCCCTTCCTTCGGTCTCCTTCGCCGAACCCTTGCACAAGGACAAGTTGGTCATCCACTACCCATTTGACGAGGGGAGCGGCACGGTGGCCGTAGATGCTAGCGGGAATGGGTATGACGGCGTCATTGTGGGTGGTCCTGCCTGGGTTGCCGGGCAAGTCGGGCAGGCGATCGACTTGGATACCGGTGCCGCGTTGCTCAGCCCCGATGCTTCCGGCCAACACATCGATATGCCCGACGTTGTCCTGGGACCGGAATTGACCGTGATGTGCTGGACTTTCCGGGATAGCCAGACCCAGTGGTCCCGCCTGTTTGAGTTTTCCAATGGTGCCAATGTCAGCGTGATTTACGCAGCCCAGGAAAACACTACTGACAACTTGTTTTACCGTATCACGGATCTCAACACCAATGCTGGCGCCAACTTCGACATCCGGGCCACAAATGCGTTCGCGGACAATGCCTGGGCCCATTATGCGGTGACCGTCAGTGACCGGGGGCACGGGTCTTCCGTGATGGAGGTTTTTAAGGACGGGGTTTTGGTCGGGAGCCGGGCGGATGCTTCCCGTGTCCCGGTCGGGGTCCGGACGGTCAACTACATTGGCCGCAGCACGGGGAACGACCAATACCTGGACATGAAGCTCGACGAATTCCGCGTTTACAGCATACCGCTTTCGCCAGCTGAAATCGCCAAAATCGTTTCTTTGGACGAGACCCCCTTCGACCTGCCGCCTTCCGTCACCTTGGATGGAGGCGCAACCATCAACCATCGTGCGGGGACTACGTTCACAGATCCTGGTGTCACGGTATCCGACCCGGAAGGGGAGACGCTCACCCCGGTGGTCACTTACGCGAAAGACGTGTTCGCCGATGGCTTGGTCGCCCGCTGGACATTTGATGGCGACTTGGCCGACTCCACTGCCAACGGACTGGTTGGTGTCCATGTCAACACGGACGCTACCAACCTAGACACGGACGGTATTGTCGGCAAAAGCGTCACCTTGGACGGCGTCAACGAAACCATCCAGGTCGCCCATGACCCGCTGCTCAAGCCGGACGACGCACTGACCATCACCGCTTGGGTAAAGCCCACGGATTTCAATACCGGGGCAAACCATGAAGTCTACCGGAAGGAGGACGGCAACGACCGGCATTTGCTCTCTTTCCAATCCAATGGCACGATCCTAGCATTTGGGGTCGGGACGGACAGCGGATACGTGGAGATGGATCTCACGATTGATCCCAATGATTTCTTGGACGGCAATTGGCACATGGTCACGGCAGTCTATGCGGACGGCCTCATGGAAACCTATGTCGACGGCGTGTCCGGGATCAACCAGCCTACCGTAGGGACGCCGACCATTGCCGGGACAGCTCCGGCCTATATCGGTTCGTACAATGGAACCGGCGAGTTTTTCAAAGGGAGTATCGACGATGTGCGGGTCTATTCCGTCGGGTTGGACGCGGATCAGGTCACCGCCCTGTGGAACGAAGGGAAATCCGATGCCTTTGCCGACTCACTGGACGCCACAGTCCCCGGGAATTGGTCGCTCACTTATACTGCCACCGACTCCGCCGCCAATGTCTCCACGGCCGTTCGGAAGTTGTTCGTTTACGCGGCCGACCTTCCCGAGCTTGTGCTGAACGGCGACAACCCTGTCACCCGCGACCCTGGTGCCGCATTCACTGACCCCGGAGCCACCGCCAAGGATGACCAAGGCTCGGTGCTGGATGCCAATGTCGCCGGTGTCCAAGTGGGCATGGGGGTACACCGGTGGGTGGATGGCAGCGGATTGGGCAACCACTTGGCGCAAACCGCCGCGGATGCTGTCCCGGTGCTTGTACCAAAAGGTTTCAACGGTATGCCCACCTTGGTCTTCGACGGCCAGGACGTCCTGGAGAACCCAGGCATCACGGGTGCCAATTCCTTTGGCGACTTCACCTACATCGCCGTCCACGAATTCGACAACCCCCAGGCTCCCAACTGGAACACCATCGTAGGGCTCCAAGATGTTAATTCCGCCAACGGTTTGGCACTCCTCCAGCGCATGAATGACAACGACCAGATCGGCATGCACCATGCTGGCCGCAATGGAAACAACCGGGTCAAGGTCGACGTCCTTTACGGGCCGCGGGTCTCGATCCTTTCCCGCTCCGGAGGGACCGACAAGGCCTATGGTGCAGAGGTGACCGTTTCTTCCAACGGCCTTGTCTCCACTGGCACGCAAAACTGGGATTGCGAAGTCTTCACCTCCCGCCTCCAGGTCGGAGGCCGCCAGCAAACGACCACCACCTACTTCTCCGGGAAAATTTCCGAAATCATCGTCCTTGGCTCGGGGCTTGCCATCGCGGACATCGAAAAAACCGAAGGGCACCTCGCCCACAAATGGGGCCTGGCCGACGACCTCCCGCTTGGCCACACCTACAAAGATGCCCCGCCTGACCTATGGACTCCCGCCGACCTCCCCGCCATGGCCGGTTGGTATGACGCAAACTCAATCACGCCGGATACCAATGCTGCGGAATACACCCTTGAATACACCTATACTGACGGGAGCGGTAAATCCGCTATCCCCGTCACCCGGACAGTCGTTTCCGTCGACAATACCCCGCCTTCCATTACGCTGGTAGGGGAAGACACTATCCAAGTCCGCACCGGCAACCCATACGTCGAACCCGGCGTCACCGCCACCGACAACCTCGACGGCGCATTGGTCGCAACATCTTCCGGGATTACCTGGAACCAAGTCCAAATCCAGGGCTATATGGCCAGCGGTCGTGACGACCATTGGTTGGACCTCGATTTCAACGGCGGCCTGCTGGAATTTGAGCCCGTCGCCCCGCCCCAGCCATTCTCCAGTGGTCCGGAGTTCATCGGTTTCCACTTCGAGAATGACCAGTTGTTCCGCTCTGTTGTTCCAGCAATCACCCGCGACGATGATTTCCAAATCCTGATCCACGGGGTTTTCCGGGCGAAGGTCTCCGGGGTCTACCTCTTCCTAACGGATTGGCCCGACGACCGTTGTTCCTTCTGGCTGGACCTTGACCAAGACGGCCGGTTCGAGAAAGACGGCAATGCCGGGAACGAGTGGATGAACACAGGTACCCGTTACGGCTTCACCTACCTCCATCTTAAAGCCGGGGAAATCTATGACTTTGCCATGGCTTACGCGGAACATGCCGGGGGTTCCAGGGTGACCGCCTATATTGAAATCCCTGGGAGGACCCGCCAAACCATGAACCCTGGCGACCCTGAACAAGCCGGGTTCTGGGGATTCCGCAGCGGGGTGGACATTGATACCCCGGGAACCTACACCCTCACATACTCGGCGACTGACCGCGCAGGGAATAGCAACACCGCCACCCGCACGGTCATCGTCGGCGATTTCCCCACCGCCCCGACCATCGCCCTCAACGGCGGCGAACACCTCCGGCACAGGGTAGGGGAGAGCTTCATCGACCCCGGCGTCACGATCACCGATGGAAGCGGCCAGGTCATCAACGGAGCCAACCCGGACATCGGAGGGGATTTCAATCCGGATAAACCCGGCTTCTACCAAATCACCTACGATTACGAAGACTCCACCGACGGTCCGGCCGATACCGTTATCCGCTACGTCGAGGTTTTCGACAACCTGCCACCGGCCATCTCGTTGTTAGGAGGGGATACGATTGATGTGAATGTCGGCACCGTTTACCAGGAACCCGGAGTCGCCATCACGGACAATTCCGGAGAAGCCCTTGAATACGCCAGCACGGCCGATATTCCCCGCAATGGCCTCATGCTCCATGTGGACGCCACCTTCCTCCAGAAAATTTACTCCCCGGGAGATGTCATCGCCGAATGGCCAGACCTCTCCGGCAACAACCGCCATTTTGACAATATCCGTGGCGTCCCTACTTTCTCCCTCTCCGGCATCAATGGCAATCCCTCCGTCCATCTGGCACAAGATGATTTCATCGCAACAGGGTACCAGCACGGAAGCCGCCTATATTCGGTCGCTGTCGTAGGCCAGTGGGACGGGGGTGCCCAAGGCCGCCTCGTCTCCTCCTACGACAACATCAACTGGCTCCTCGGTTGGGACGGAAATGCCGAAAACGTGGCCCATCTCGAAGGCTGGGCTAGTGACACTGCCAACCGCCCCCCCATTACTCAAAACCCGCACCTTTACATCGCCACCAACACCGGCGGCGCTCAGTCTAAATTCTATGGCGACGGTGTCGATCTCACTTTCGATTCCTGGCCCAACGGACGCCCGGGCCGGCTCCAGTTCGGCGGTTACCAGGCGAACCAAACCCCCGCATCCGGCTACATATCCGAAGCCATCCTCTACAACCGCGTCATCACCGAAGTCGAGCGCCTCGGCATCGAGCTTTACCTCAACACCAAATACGGCCTCAACGCCACCGCCCAAGCCGCCCCTTTGGATACCTCGAAGATCGGCACCTACAACATCACCTACATCACCCGCGACTCTTCCGGCAATACCGCCACTGCCACCCGCACGGTCAATGTCGTCCCCGACACATCGCTCCCCACCATCACCCTCAACGGCGATTCCCTCATGACCCATGAGTTTGGCGAACCATTCACGGATCCCCTGGCCGTCGCCAACGCCCCGGACGGTACGGAACTGGCAATCGATCTCGCCGGGACGGGTACGGTCGATGTGAACAAAATCGGTGCGTACTCCCTCACCTACAACTTCACCGATACAAGCGGGAATGTCGCCCCTACTGTTGTCCGGCAGGTCGTGGTCGAGGACAATGCAGGCCCGGTCATTTCCCTCACCGGCGAGCAAGTGGTCCGTGTGCAAATCGGGCAGGACTATCAAGACCAAGGAGGGACTGCGACCGATGCCCGGGACGGCGACCGCCCCATCTCCTTTACCAGTTCCAAGCCCAAGCCAGGCTACATCCCAGGGCTTCATGCCGGGGGTTTCCCAGGGAATGCCGACCTGACCACCCCAAACAACAACTACTTTGGCGACGACCCGGATGGCCCGACCTATTCCGAATCCAAGTCATCCCCTCCATGGGCGGACAACTTCACGATCATTTACACAGGGGAAATCTATGACGAGGACGGCGTCATTTCCTTTACCGAGAACATTGACGACAAAGCTTACCTCTGGGTCAACGGGCAACAGCTCCTTTCGGACGTCGGATGGAACAACCGGACCGAGAAATCCGTGGACTTTGGCCAGGGCGGGTGGTTCCAATTCGAACTCCGGATGTCGAATGGCGGTGGGGGTGCCGGTGTGGCTGCTGCGCCGGGCTTCGGTTACGACCCGGATGGCGGGACGGACTACGTCCTTCCCAGGAACACCCCTGGCGAAATGGACTTGTTCCGCATCGAAGGGGTTGCACACGACGGTGTCGACACCTCCGAACTGGGGACATTCACAGTCACCCTTTCCGCCGAGGACAACCTTGGCAACAAATCCTCCATGGTCAGGACGGTGATCGTTGTGGCGGATAATACCATCCCTTACATCGCCCTCAACGGGGAAGCCCTTGTCCAACATGAGGCCGGGACTCCCTATACTGACGCCGGGGCGATCGCCTACGCAGGGGACGGCACTTTGGCAGACGCCGGTATGGTCGGCACGGGGACAGTCGATCCGGACACCCCTGGCACCTACAAGGTCACTTTCAATTATACGGATGGCAACAGCGTCGCCGCCCAACCCGCCGTCCGAACAGTCGTCGTAAAGGATACGCTCCCCCCGGTAATTACCCTTACCGATTTCAACGGCCAGGGGCAATTTGTCCGGCTTTTCCAAAACCAGCCGTACACCGACCCTGGCGCGACTTCCTTGGACATCAACGAAGGGGTCGTCCGGGTTTACAGCGAATTGGAGGAAGTCCCCAATGCCCTTGCCCACCAAGCCTACCTCAATAATCCGGACGAGACGAAGCTGTATTTCGATCAGGACACCAGCCTCTTCAATCTCGTCCCCAACGGCTATTCCCTTGCCCACCGCAAGTTCGAGTTCCTCAACGACTTGGACTTCATGGCCGCCTATCCGCAGGCCGTCACCCAAATGGACAATTACCACAACCTTTGGCACGGCACCTTCAATGCCATCAAAACTGGGGAGTATGAATTCCAATTGGCCAATGTCGCGGACCGGGGCACCCTCTGGATCGACCTCGACAACGACGGCACATGGAGCCGTACCGGTGCGAAAGGGGACGAGCAAATCTGCTGGGGCAACTCCTCAGTCCGTACAACTATCTCCAAAGGGACTTACCGTTTTGCCATGGGGCATGTCGAGTGGACAGGTTCCTCCTCCATCCAGGCCTCTTTCCGCACCCCCGAGGACGCCGGGCCTTTCGACATGGTCCTCATCGACCCGGGTTCCCCGGAACAAACCGGGATCTGGAAACGCCCCGCGTCCGAACCAGTCGACACTTCCATCCTTGGGCGCAGGAAAATCCGTTACTGGGCCATTGATGCGGCCAGAAACATCTCCATTGTCGAAAGGACGGTCATCATCGAAATCGACAGGCTCAAGCCCGTCCTTGCCAGGTTGGGCGACCCCATCATCAAGCTGGAGGCCGGGAAACCGTACACTGATCCCGGGGCACTGCTTTACGACTACCAAGGCAACGAACTGGATCCTGCCGGGATTGTCGCCACCAACGTCCCATCCGGCCTAAAGTCCGGTACCTACGTCATTGATTATAATTACACGGATGCCGGCGGCCATGTCGCCGACACTGTCACCCGCACCGTGCGTCTGGAGGACACGGTTCCTCCGGTCATCAAGCTGAACGGGATCGACCCCGTCACCATCCGCACCGGTTCCAACTATGTCGACGCCGGGGCGACCGCAACCGACATTGTGGACGGGAACCTCCTCGTCTCCAGCAATCTCACCCTTCCCCTCAACGGCCTTCACGCCTGGTACACTTTTGACCAGACTTCTGGCGACATCGCCAAGGACGAAACCGGCAACTATGACGGTACCCTTGCCAACTTCAACGGCGGGGGATGGACTACCGACGCGAAGTTTGGCGGCGCACTCCATTTCAACCCCAACAACGAGAACGCCCAGTATGTCCAACTCCCGTCCTTTGAGATCGCAGGCCCGTTCTCGGTCGCTGTCTGGGTTAAATTTGATGCCACTGAAAATTGGAGCCGCATTATCGACTTTGGCAACGGGACAACCGAGAACATCCTTCTGGCCAATGTCGCGGCGACCGACCAGGTCCACTGGGGCATCCGCCATGGCGGCACCGAGTCCAATATCCGGGTCAATACATTCTGGGAGGTCGGCAACTGGATGCACGTCGTCGGGACCGTGGACAAGAACGACCTGATGTCCCTCTACAAGGACGGCCAGTTGGTCGGGACGAATACCGCAGGCCGCCAACCTCTTGCATTCAGCCGTACCAACCAATACATCGGCCGGTCCAACTGGGGGAACGACCGCTACTACCGGGGCATCATGGACGAGGTCATGCTCTACCGCCGTGCATTGCCAATCTCCGACATCCAGCAATTGGTTACCGGCCCGCAGCCCATCGACACTTCCGCCGAGGGATCACAAACCATTACCTACAACGTCCTGGACCAAGCAGGCAACATGGCCACCGCCACCCGCACCGTCGTCATCGTCGATGTACCCCAAGTCCCCTCCATCACCCTTGTCGGGGACGCTGAAGTCGTGGTCGACGCCAACCCGGATCCCTACGACGACCCGGGGGTCAATGTCTATGATGCCGCCGGTACTGAAATCACAAATCCCACTCTAACGGTGACGGGACAAGTCAATACGGCCAAACTTGGGCTCTACACACTTGTCTATGATTTTACGGACGGTAACGGCAACGCAGCCGCTTCCGCAGTCCGGAAAGTCACGGTGGTTGACCAAACCTCCCCGGTACTGACCCTCGTCGGGGGCGATACCATCCAGCACCAACTCGGCAACGACTGGGTCGACCCTGGTGTCACGGCCATTGACTTTGTTGAAGGCGAGGTCGCCTTCGTCTCCTCCGAGTTCACCAACAACGCCATTCTCCACCAAACCTACGAACTGGATTCCGTTCCCCAGGAGGTCATCAACTTCGACCAAAATGGCGGCCTCTTCCAGATGCAATCCGTCGGATCGACACTGCTGGCCAACGGTCCCCGCAACGAAGGCCTCCGCATCACCAATGACGCCGAGTTCCAGACCGCCAACCCCTACCTCACCCGGACGGACAATTTCCAGAACCTTTTCACCGGCCACTTCAACGCCAAGACCGCCGGGGTCTATGAATTTGGACTCGCAGGCAGGGATGACCGTGGAACCTTCTGGTTGGACCTCGACCGGGACGGCGTCTTCGAGATTGACGGGGATAACGGGAATGAATGGATCAACGGGAACTACGATGCCGGCAGGTACGGCCAAGTCGAACTGGAGCAGGGTTACTACAAATTTGCCGTCGGCCATGTGGAGTATGGTGGCGGAAGCAATATCGACGCCCGTTGGATGACCATCTCCGGCAGTGGCCCGCGGGCACGCAGTTTTGTCAAACCCTCCGACCCCCTGCAGGACGGTTTCTGGATCCAATACAACCCTGTCGATTACCAGCGCCGCGGCACCTACACCATCACATACACCGCCTCCGATTCCCAGGGCAATACCTCCACCGCCACCCGCACCGTCATTGTCGATAGCAACCCCGACGCCCCGGTCATCACCCTCAACGGGCAGAACCAAGTCGTCCAACCCTACGGCCAAGCCTACACCGATCCAGGTGCCGTCGTCAAAGACAAGGACGGCCAAGTCCTCGAAGCCAACATCACCGCCTCCTCCGGCCAAGTCGACCACACCCAACCCGGTGAATATGTCCTCGCATACACTTACACCGACCAATCCGGCCTGGCCGCCAAGACCCTACGTCGCACCGTGACTGTCGCGGACACGACCCCGCCCGTCATCACCCTTCTTGGTGACGCGGAAATGAACCACTTCATCGGCACACCGTTCAAGGATCCTGGCGCAACCGCCCTGGACGACTTTGACGGCGAACTCCGCGTCGCCTCCTCCGAACTCTTCACCACGGACGGCCTCGTCCTCCACCTCGACCCTACCAACATCCCCGGTGCCAAGGACGGGGATCCGGTCATGCAATGGCTCGACCTCTCCCCAGCCGGAAACCACGTCACCAACACCCAAGGATCGCCGACCTACGTCGCCGACGCAATCAACGGCCGTCCGGGCGTCTTCTTCGGTACCAGCACTTCCATGGCTGCGCCTAATGATGTCGGGAGCGCCTACACCATCTTCACCGTTTCACACCTTTCCGCCTCTGACACCAATGGCCGTCTCCTTGCTTCCGAGAACCAGAACTGGCTCCTTGGATATTGGAACAACAACGAAAACGTCTACCATCCGGGAAATTGGGTCTCCTTGACCAATGGCCAAACCGCCACCACGAATCCCCACCTCTACATTGCCACCAGCTCAGGACGCACTTACAAACGCTTCTGGAATGAGTCCGGCGAACGCACGGAATTTCCCGCCGTTACCAATGGTGCCATGGGGAAATTCCAGATGGGTGCGTACTGGTCCGACCTCAGGGAAACTGCCGACGGCGTAGTCTCCGAAGTCCTCATCTTCGACCGGTTCCTCAAAAGCTACGAACGTCTCTCCCTCCAGTCCCGCCTCGCCGTAAAGTACGGTTTCCAACAAATCAACGGGACCCTGCCGGTCGACCCCAATAAGTTCGGCCAATACACCATCCTTTACTCCGTAGAAGATTCAAACGGCAATGTCTCCACCATCGAACGGATCGTCAACGTAGTCCCCGATCCCGACGCCCCGGTCATCACCCTGGCTGGCGACGAGGTCCACCACCATGAACAAGGCACCGCTTTCGCAGACCCGGGCTTTACCCTTACGGATTCCGGGGGAACCGACCTCGTGGTTGGGAACGTCGTCGTTACCGGAACGGTTGATGCCGACACCGCAGGAACCTATAAACTGACCTACAACTTCACGGACGGAAATGGCAAGTCCGCCCCGACCAAAACCCGCTTCGTCATCGTAGCCGACACTGCCCCGCCTGTCATCACCCTCCAAGGCGACCCGGTTATCAAACTCAAACAAGGTAATGCCTATGCCGAACCCGGGTTCTCCGCCGAGGATTTGGTCGAGGGCTCTAAGCAAGCCGTCAGCAACCTCGAATGGATTCCCAATGTCCTCAATGTCTTCGGCTACATGGAAGCGGGTCGCGCCGACACCATGATGCACCTGGAAAACGACGGCCAATTACTCTCCTTGGTCCCGGTCGGTTCCAGCACCTTCAGCGGGGACATCGTAGCCCTCAATGGCGACGGTGCCTTCCAGGCCATCATCCCGGAAATTACCCAGGTAGACGACTACCAAGTGGTCTGGCAAGGCTACTTCAAGGCTTCTGTGGACGGGGATTACGAGTTCGGGATCGACAATGCCGACGACCGTTGCTCCTTCTGGATCGACCTCGACCAGGACAAGGTATTTGAGGACAACCCTCCTGGGGACGCCGGTTCCGAAGTCGTGTTCACGAATTACACCGGCGGCGGTTACAAGACCTATACGCTCACTGCCGGATACTACCGGGTTGCAATCGCCTTTGCGGAGTTCGGCGGCGGCGCATGGGTACGCCCAAGGGTCAATACCCCCGGCACTACAGGACGGATCCCTGTATATCCTGGTGACCCAGACAACCAGTACCTTTGGTTTGTGCCCCAGGCTCCCGACTTTGTCGATGTAAACACCCCCGGCACCTACACCATCGACTACGCCGCTTCCGACTCCAAGGGCAACCGCGCCACTGTGCAGCGCACCATTGTTGTCGTTGCGGACGACACCCTGCCGTTCATTTCCTTGAAGCGGGGGCTGAACATTACCCACGAGGCCGGTGCCGCCTTTACCGATCCTGGGGCCATCGTCAAAGACGAGAACGACAACGAGTTGGAATCCAACCTCATTGGCGCCAGCACCGTCGTTGCCGATACGCCCGGCACCTACACCATCACTTACGAATACACCCATCCCACCAGCCAAAAGGTCGCCGTACCGGCTATCCTTACAGTCAAGGTCGTCGATACCACCAAGCCCACCATCACCTTAAACCCGGACGGCGGTGGCGCGATCGATCCCATCGAGTTTGTGGTAGGGGACACTGTCGTCGACCCTGGCGTTACTGCCACCGACAATTCCTCCGTTGCCGCCCATACCTGGAGTTCCCTCGAAATCCCGACCAATGGACTGATCTCCATTTACCGTTTTGATGAAACTTCCGGAACCCGCGTCCAGGACGACTGGGGCGGTCACCATGCCCAACTCGTCAATATGGACGACAATGCCCACGTTGACGGGCGCATCGGTAAAGGCCTCTATTTCAACGGGATCAAGGCGGACGACCAATACGTTAAAATCCCTTCCTACGACTTCGGCGGGGAATTCTCCGTCGCCATGTGGGTTCTTTTCGAAAACTTCAATAACTGGTCTCGCGTCTTCAGTTTCAACAACGGGGCGAATAACAACAATGTCCTCATCGCGAACCCCGGGACCACCGACAACCTTGCCCTCAGCATCCGCCAGGGAACAACGGAGAGGCGCCTGGACGTTACCGCTTTCTGGCAGTCCCCCGATTGGATCCATATGACGGCAACCGTTTCCGCCGACGGGGCTTTCAAAGTTTATAAAAACGGCGACTTGGCAGGGGAAATGGCCGGTGGGCACGTCCCGCTCCAACTCACCCGTACGAACCACTGGCTCGGAAAATCCGCCTGGACCACGGACGAGATGTTCCAAGGCACCCTCGACCACCTCCTGTTTTATAAGCGGGTCCTTACCCCCGCCGAAGCGAAGGCACTCGGGACTGCAACCCCGATTGCCCTCGATACGACCAAGGATGCCACCCACACCGTCCAATACTTCGCGGTGGACAATGGTGCGAACCGCTCAACCACCCAACGTACCTTCATCATCAAGCCCGATCCTTCCGCCCCCGTCCTTACCCTCAATGGCACGAATCCCTACATCCACGAGTCCGGCACCCCCTTCACTGACCCCGGTGCCACCGCCAAGGACGACCAGGGCACCGACCTTGATGCCAACGTCCCTGGAGTAAGTTCCGCCTTCGTTGTCCGGCACTGGGCAGACCAAAGCGGCAAGGCCAACCACCTCGACCAAGCCGACCCGGCTTCCAGCCCGTCCCTCGACCCTACCGGTTTCAATGGCAAACCCACCCTGGTCTTCTCGGGTACGGACGTCCTGGCCAATCCCTCCGTGGACGGCATCCACTCCTACGGCGACTTTACCTACATCGCCGTCCATGAGTTCGGCAATCCCCAGGCACCTTACTGGAATACCATCGTCGGCATCCAGGATGTGGACACCGCCAATGGTCTTGTCCTGCTCCAACGCATGAACAACAACGACGAAATCGGGATGCACCACGCCGGGCGCAACGGCAATGCCCGGGTACGGGTCTACTCCCTCTACGGCCCCAAAGTCACCATCCTCTCCCGCTCAGGCGGTACAGGCAAAGGCATGGATGCGGATGTTATCGTTTCTTCAAACGGTGTCGTTGCTACCGGTACCCAGACTTGGGAAGCCGAAATCCCGACTTCCCGGCTCCAGGTCGCTGGACGCCAGCAAACCACCACCACTAATTATGCCGGGAAAATCTCCGAAATCATTGTCCTTGGCGCCGGCCTCGCCATCGAAGACATCGAAAAGGCCGAAGGCTACCTTGCCTACAAATGGGGCATGGAAGCCGACCTGGCCGTCGGCCACACCTACAAGGATGCCCCGCCTGACCAATGGACTCCAGTCGACCTCCCCGCCGTCGCCGGTTGGTACGATGCCGCCACCATTACCCCTGACAATACCAGCGGCAGCTTTACCCTTAAATACACCTTTACCGACGGCAACGGCAAGTCCGCCATCCCCGTTACCCGCCAGGTCGTGGTCAAGGATACCGCCCCGCCTTCCCTTACCCTTTCCGGGGATAACCCTGTAACCGTCCAGCTCGGTTCCGATTACGTCGACGCCGGGGTTGCGGTCGAGGATGTCCTCGAAGGTACCATTGCCCCTGTCGTCACCAATACCAACCCGTTCAAAGGTTATGTCCCCGGCCTCCTTGCCGGTGGCCTCGTCGGCAATTACAGCATGGCCGCCAACCCTGGCGACCTTGGTGTCGATCCCCTTGGCCCCACCCTGACCGAAACCGCCCTCAAGCCACCCTGGAAGGATAACTGGACCTTTGTTTACACTGGTGAAATCTATGATGAAGACGGCATCCTGTCCTTCCGCGAGGACATAAACGACAAAGCCCGCCTCTCCGTTGGCCCTGACTTTGCCGTCCTCAACGACGCTGCGGCCACCACGCCAACCGAGAAGGCCATCAACGTGGGCCAGGGCGGATGGTTTCCCTTCGAACTCCGCGTCAGCAACAACAATGGCACCGCCGGGATGAACTCCGCCCCAGGGTTTGGTTTCGACCCTGCCGGGGGTACTGACTATGTCCTGCCCAGGAACAAAAACGAAAACACCGCCTCCCTTTTCCGCTACTACAAAACTTTCCATGACAAGGTCAAAACTGATGTGGAAGGGGCGTACACCCTCACCTACACCGCCACGGACTCCTCTGGGAACACCTCCTCCATTACACGCACCATCATCGTCCAGGATGACCCAACCCTCCCTGTCCTCACCCTCCTCGGTGAAACCGACGTCACGTGGGAAGCTGGTGAACCCTGGGTCGAGCCAGGTTACGAAATCCACGACCGCCGGGGCAACCCCATCCAAGGCACCGCTACCATTACCGGCACCGTGGACCATTCAGCCCTTGGCCTCTACACCCTCTATTACGACTTCGAACTCTCGCCTGGGAAAACCGCACCCCGCCTTACCCGCAAAGTCCAGGTCTTCGACACCACGCCGCCCGTCATCACCCTTACCGGCGGCACACCCTTCGGCGTTCTGGTGGACGGTAACTTTACGGATCCCGGTGCCGTTGTCACCGACAACCTCGACACCGGCCTCACCACCGAAGGCAAGCTCAAGCTCGACCTTTCCACCCTCGTCGTACACTGGTCCTTCGACGATGCAGCTGGCCTTGTCGCCGAAGACAAAATCAACGACCTCGACGGCACCCTGGTCAACTTTATTGACCCTGACCCCACCGCCTACTGGGTCGATGGCAAATACGGCAAAGCCCTCAAGTTCGATGGCGACTCCCAGTACGTCACCATCGCCCCCACCGGGCTCCTTGACCTCCAGGAGTTTACCATCAGCTTCTGGATCCACAGCGACGATTACTCCGCTGACATGCTGGTATTTGAGAAAACCGCGGACAACACCGTGAATTCCCAGTACAACGTCTTCTTCGAGCAGGGTGACTTGTACTATCGCGTCACTGACCTGGGAGCCACCTATTACGAAGCGACCCTGGACGTCTCCGGCGCGTTTACCAATTCCCAATGGCACCATATCGCCGTCACCTATGACGGTACGGACCAAAGTATTTATGTGGACGGGGAATTCCTTGCATCCGAACAACCCCAGGCCGTGCTCAATACCAGCCCCGCCGGGCCGTCCTACATAGGTGCCCTGGCCCCAGGGAGCGGATACAACTTGAACGGCACCCTCGACGACCTCCGGATCTACAACGAAGCCGTCCCCATCGACAAAGTCGCCTCCCTGATGTCCATCCTCGGCATCGATACCACCAAGGTGTCCACCGAACCCTACATTCTCGAATACACCGCCACCGACTCCTCTGGCAACACCACTACTATCCAGCGCGCCGTCGTCGTCACCGGGGACAATGTCGCCCCTGTCCTCACCCTGGTCGGCCTAGCTGAAATCACCATCGAGCAAGGAACTCCCTACACCGACCAAGGCGCCACTGCCACCGACAACGAAGACGCCAGCCAAGTGATCAACGCCCTCATCCAAGTCACCGGCCTCGCCCAAGTCGATGTCAATACCCCTGGGGAGTACATCGTCACCTACTCTGTCCGCGACACCTCTGGCAATGACGCCACCCCCATTACCCGCAAAGTCATTGTCACCGTCCCTTCGGACAAATTCGTGCAATGGGTCGCCACAACCCCGCTTAAAGACCTCCCCTCAGGCGACCAAGCCCTCGATGCCGACCCCGATGCAGACAGCATTATCAACCTAGTCGAATACGCCCTCGGCACCCAACCCACCGTTCCCACCCCACGCAATCCCTTCACCGTCCCCGACACCACCCCAGGCAAACTTACCGTAACCTACATCCGCCTCAAACCTTCGGAAGACACCACCCTCACCATTAAAGCCCAGCTCACTACCAACCTAAAAGACCCCGCCTCCTGGAGCGACACCGCCGTCACCGAATCCCTCGACGCCGACCAATCCGGCCTCCCCTCCGCCCAATACGAACGAATCAAAGTCGAAGCCAACACCCCCATCGCCTCCGAAACCTCAGGCCACCAATTTATCAGGGTTTATATCGAAAAACAGTAGATGACACGAGTTTCGAAATGCAAAAAATCATGAAAAATTGGACTGCCCCAAAG
>JAYPDO010000058.1:2503-3275 GCA_038125285.1 Opitutia bacterium | reverse complement strand
GCCCCAAAGTCGCTTGACTTGCCCATACCTCCTGTATTTTTTCTCTAAATTATCTAATAACTTGTTATGCACATGAATCAGAGGAAATTTATTTTCGAAAAATTGGGTAATTTCGAACTTGAGAGAAGCGTAAAACAGGCTTTCGGCTTTTATATTTCATATTTGCTCTTGGGTTTTATGATTGGTTTTGTAGTTGGTTTTTTGGCTGTCACGCTATACCCGGAATTTGCACTACAAGTTGGGACAAGAGTTGGGCAAATCACTGGGGTCATTTATTGTTTCTCCCTTGCGCTAATTATTGCATTTAAGAAGTCCTTGCTTTCGTCTTTCAAAGTGATGGTTTTAATTGTCCTATCTTCATTGATAGCAGTCTTTCTGGGTGCATTAGGCGGTTTAATACCGGTTGCATATTTGACAACACGTTCGTCTGAGTCCGTGGTGTTAGAGGAATAGTTGTGCATAACAAGCGCTTCGATAGGGACGCTCCAACAGCTGAATTCGCCGACTTTTCTTAGCCCATCTAGCTACACGTTAGGCGAAATGAAATTTATTTTATAACCTTAAACAACTATGGAAAAATTAAAATCTATCATCGGAATCATTGTAATTTTTGGTTTCATAAACCTACTTTTGTGGGGCGGACAGGAATTGTATTGGCGTAAAGACATGCAGGAAATTAGGAAAATAGAAAATTATCTTGCCAGTGAAAAAACTGAAATTACATTATTGGAATCAAAAATTAATAATCAGTCTATCTCCATAGATTTTAAAC
>JAYPDO010000058.1:0-2493 GCA_038125285.1 Opitutia bacterium | reverse complement strand
ATAATGGCAAACTAACGGAATATAATAATCAAGTCGACTGTGTAAATGAGCTAATTAAAAAATCTGGCTCCCGTTGGTATTTAATTCCGATACCAATTCCAGGAAAATCAACTAAGTCGAAACTATAAAAAAAATTTTTGGAGTATTAGGTAGACGTTTAGTGAAAGCATCGGAAATAAGGGGCAACGGGGTCGCTTCGCGAATCGGATAAGTCCAATCTTTCATGTTTTTTGATTTCCTTTTTTCGGGAAAAAAAGGGGGATTAATTGTATTCTCACGGAGGCGCGGAGGGCACTGTGAGGAGGGAGTAATTGTTAGGAGGCCGTGTCCTCCGTGCCCCTGTAAGAGGGTTTGTTGAGGAGTGCGACTTAGGGTCAGTCCAATCTTTCGATTCTGTTGATTTTCTCCATCCGTGGGATTCTTCCGAGGCCGACAAATCCTCTATATACACATCTGTTTATAGGGTTTGTACATAATTGATATTTTCAATTTTCCAAATATTGGGAACCCAAAGGCACCGACTGCGCCCCTGAAGCCATAAATTCGCATTGGGAGGCGGTTTTTTGGAAAAAAACCACCCCTCAGGCAGCTTTTTGGGCGTTTTCCCAAGTGATCCGGGCATACCACCTCTTGATGTTGCAGGCCGCGCCGCACATCAGGCAATGCAGGGAGGTCTTCTTTAGCCCCCGGTAACGGGATCTTCGCAAACCGTGGCCACGGACCAATTCGCTGATCGTGGCCTCGATGCCGTTGCGGTGTTTCATGTCCTCTTTGAAGGCTTCTGTCTTCTGTTCCTTGCGCCTGTCTTGCAGGAGGCTGTGGTGTTCGCCGACCGTGACGGTACGGTGCTCCTGGCCTTTTCCCAGGCATTTGTCTTTGAGCGGGCAACCCTGGCAGTCGCACCGGGAGAATTCAAACCGGAAGCTGGCTTTGCCCGTCGCCTTTTCCTCCAAACGGCTGCACTGGCTGTTGGTATTCTTTCCGGGGCAAGTGGCCCGGCGGTTTTCCACGTCGATTTCGAAGTCTTCCACGTTGAACCGGCCTTTGAGGTCGCGGGACTTGGGCGCGGGGCCTTTCAACTCCCGGCCTTCCCCTTCGAAACGGGCCAGCTCCTCCGAGGTCACATACCCGGTGTCCACATACTCGACCTCCGGCTTGCCGACTCCGTGGGATTGGCGCGCTTCCTCGACCTGGGGCAGGGATTGGTTGTCCGTGGCACTGGCGGGTTGCGCCACCACCGCGGTGATGACATTCGGGGTCGGTTCGCCTTTTTCGCAGGGTTGCTCCTGCACGGTCTCGGAAACTTGGGCCAAGGAGCCCACCCAGGTTTTCTTTTTGTCCGAGTCCTTGGTGCGTTGCTCCGCCTCGGGTTCGTGCGGGTTACGCATGATGCCTGTGGGGAGCTTGGCCACTTCTTCCACCGTCGCCCCGTCCCCCTCCCCGTCCACTTCGAACCTCTCGGCAAGGAACCGGCGCAATAACTTCACCGCCTTGGGCTCGTCCGCCCCATGCCGCCCCAACGAATCGTACCACGCCAGTAAACGGACGGCATCCTCGCCGCATTTCCGGTAGCGGCGCTTGAGCCCGGCCTTGTCCATGCGGTAATCAGGTTTGTTCTCGATGTAGCGTTCCCACAGTTCGCCCCACAGTCCCGGGCGTCCTTCCGCCACTTGTTTGTCCATCGCCTCCAAGGCCAGGCGCAGGGTTTCCCGCCCGCATTCCAAGTCGCCCATCACCTTGACCACGCCAAGGACGTGGGTGGAGTCGGTGCGCTGGGCTTTGGTTTTCCCGCGCAGGTAACCAGCCTCTTCCATCGCCTTGAGCACCGCCGCGAAACCGATGTCCTCCAGGCCTTTGTCATTCAAGTGTTGCCGGAACCGGCTCAGGCTGGAGTAGTCGCAAAGGCCTTTGTCCAACGGCAAGTCCAGTGCCAGTTTGTACCTGAGGTCGCAGATGCAATTGGACTCGGCCTGCCGGTCTGGCACTCCTTCAATGTATTGGAGCATGGTCAGTCCCAGCATCCGCACCGGGTCGAGCGCCCTCCTCCCCGTGTCCGCGTTGTACATCCCCTCAAGGTCGGGGCGGTGTCGCTCCAGTTGGGGAAGGATGTTCAGGGCGAAAAAAGAAAACAGCCCGCAATAGGCATCTTCCTTGGGCAGGCGGGGAAGGAGCTGGTCGACTTCGAAAAAGGTCCGCTGGTTCGGGTTACGTGTGTGGCTCATCGTTGCCAAGGAGCATACCTTGTCTTTATTTTATGTAAACACAGTTATTTGCACATTCGGAACCTTTTACTTTTTCAACAGAATCTTTTTCATGTTTTAAACTTTGGAATGGAGTGGGACAGGAGATGTGGGCAGAATGAGGATCGGGACGTTAAGCACGCATTATAAAAGGGGAGAAAGTCGTGATAGGTTGGGGTTGGTACAATGTTGGGGGCGTGCCCTGGAAGCCAAAGGTAGAGTTTAAACCGAACTTACCAAATCCTTCATGAAT
>JAYPDO010000057.1:17614-23218 GCA_038125285.1 Opitutia bacterium | reverse complement strand
ATGCCCGGCTGAAGGCAAAGGAATAAATCTCCATCCAGCTGGGCATGCCCCTCTACAATTAGCCCGCTTGCTTTTTCAGGATTGGGGAAACATATCACGTCTGATTTTTCCGAGGCGGTGAAATTCCCGGCTATCCTTATGGTTTGGTGTTCACTTACAAAGATCCTGCCAGAGTTGTAAAGATTGCCATTAATCGTTCCCGTTCCTATGAGTTGGGCAAATTTGTGAACCTCTACCCAACGATCCGATGATAGGGATCCTCCCATGAGGTTTGCTTCACCGTGTATCCTGATTTCGTTCCTCCCGTATACGTTTCCTTCATAATTGCTCCCTTCTTTTTGCACGACAGTAATTCCGGAACCTCTTTGGACCTCCAATGCGAGGAATTCAATCTTCGAGGTTGCTGATGCGCTTGCTTTCCCGTTCAAATTGGCGATCCATGAGGCCTTTGGCGAACTGTCATCTGTGAGGTACCGGATCCCTTCATTCTCATAGATGTATTCGGACCAATTCTTTGACTGGGAGGCGTATTTGGGTTGAGGGATCTTTTCTGCATTCCATTCGTGATAGGTTACAGCAAAGCCCTTCGGCTCATCCACCCGCTCTGCCGTTAAGATCTCTCCAAGTTCCTTAACCAACTTCGCATTTCCATCCGCGATATTGGTGGTCTCCGCAGGGTCTTTGCCGAGGTCGTATAATTCCAAATTGCCTTTCCTCGACCGAACCAGTTTCAGGTTCCCGCGGATGATGGAGGCGGCGTTGGCGGCTTCGTGGATGAGGAAGTCGCGGGGGCGTTGGTAACCTTCGCCGGTGAGGGTCGGGGCTAGGGATACGCCGTCGATACCGAGGGGAATTTCGGCTCCGGCGAGTTCGCAGAAGGTGGGGAGGAGGTCGGTGATATCGACGGGGCGGTTGTAATTGGATCCGGGCTTGAGTTTGGCTTTGGGGTGGATCTTGGCGGGCCAGCGCATGAGGGTGGGCACGCGGATGCCGCCTTCGTAGATGCTGCCTTTGTTGCCACGAAGTCCGCCGTTCGCGTCGAGTTCGGTGTTGTTGGCACCTTTGGGGCCGCCGTTGTCGGATTGGAAGAGGACGAGGGTGTTGTCGGCGACCGAGTCGGAGGTGTCGCCGTCGCTATTGGGGTCTTCAAGGGCTGCGAGGAGGTTGCCGAAGTGGGCGTCGATCCTTGTGACCATGGCTGCCCATTGCCTGGCTTGGGGCGAGAGTTTTGGGAAATGCGGGTCGTCCAGGTAGGCGTTGTCCCAACCCGGGAGCTTTTGGATTTCCTGGAACGGGGCATGGGGAATTTGGACGGCGAGGAGCCCGAAGAAAGGTTTCTTGGTTTCGTTGTAGGCCTTGGCACCTTTCCGCACAAAGTCGAGGGCCTGGAAGCAGTAGTGGTCGTCACAATACCCGGTTGTGGGGTAGTCGGGATGGTTGTGGTTGGAAGGCTGCTCCGGGTAGTCTTGGTTGTCAATGTATTTGGCCATGGTGTTCGGGACGAGGTGGATACCGCCTTTGCTGCCTTCGGGGGCAGGGGCGCTCCAGAGGGTGGGCTGGAAAAAGGTGTGGGCGCGGACGTGGTGGAGTTCGACCAGGACGTGGTGGTAACCGTGGGAAGTTGGAAGGGTCTGCACATTCAGGATCTGCGGGTTTTCCAATTCTTTTGAACCGCCGTATCCCCACTTGCCCCAGTAGCCGGTGTTGTAGCCTGCAGCAGAAAGGGCGTCACCCATGGTAATGTCGTCTGCCCGGATGGCTTTCTTGGCGTTGTCAGGGTCATTGCGGTCAGCGAAGGTGTGGCCTTGGTGGAAACCGGTTTGCTGCGAAGAGCGGGAAGGGGAGCAGACGGTGCAACCGTAGCCCCTGGTGAAGTTGATCCCTTGGGTCGCGAGTTTGTCGATGTTGGGGGTCTTGACATTGGGAAGGCCCTTTGCGCGGCGTTCCGCCTGGCCATTCGGCCCGATGGAGCCCCAGCCCATGTCGTCGACGAAGAAATAGAGGATGTTTGGCCGGGGTGCGTCGGCGGCGAAGCAGGTGGTGGAGAGAAGGAGGAGGGGGAGGATTCGGGTGGGGCTTGGTGTCATGATTGGATTGTTTGGATACCTATCCTTGCGGCTCTTGGATTGGCGAACGTTAAATTATTGAAAACCCAAGTTGCCTTTATCCCGTGGGATATATTGGGAAAGCGGCAAGATGCCGCTTCTACTTTTTCTTTTTTGGCGGCCAATTCTGGAGCCTTGGGAAGACTGGGACTTGGGGGCGTATTTCCAAGGGATCGAAGAAGCGCATGTTTTTGCCCACGCAGTTGTAGTCGCCGATGTCCTCGCGGGCTTCTTCGGCTAGGGTGAGGAGTTGTTTGACGACTTCGGGATGGGCGTCTGCTACATTTGTCATTTCACTGGGGTCGGCTTCGAGGTCGACGAGGAAGGGTTTGTCGAACCCTTCCCAATCTGCCTTGGCGATGTGGTTGTTCCGGGAGAAGGGGCCAAGCCAGTCGGGGTTGGCGGGGCGGGGGAGGTGGAGTTTCCATTTGCCTTTGCGGACTGCCTGGAGGTGGTTGATGAAGTAGTATCGAAAGACCCGGCCGGGGTCGGCCTTTTCGAACTCGCCCCGGAAGAGGTGGCGGATGTCGATGCCGTCGAGGACACGGTCGGTGGGGGCTTGGGTTCCGGCGAGTTTGGCGAAGGTGGGGAGGAGGTCGATGGTGGCGGCGATCTTGTCGCATGTGGTTCCGGCGGGGACACGGCCAGGGGCATAGAGGATGGTGGGGACGCGGACACCGCCTTCCCATGTCGAGACCTTGCCGCTGCGGAGGAGTCCGGCGGAGCCACCGTGGTCGGAGGGGAGGTGGCCGTCCTGGTGATCCTTGTTTTTGATCAACCAGGGGCCGTTGTCGCTGGTGAAGAGGAAGTAGGTGTTGTCGGTGAGCTGGAGATCATCGAGGATGTCGAGGATGCGGCCGATGTTAAAGTCGAGTTCCTCAACACAGTCGCCGTAAAGGCCGCGTTTGGACTTGCCTTTAAAGTCCGGGGAGGCGGCGAGGATGGTGTGTACCATGGTGTAGGGCACGTAGGCGAAGAAAGGGTGGCAGCGGTTGTCCCGGATAAACTTTATCACCTCGTCCGTATGCCTTTGGGTGAGGGTATCCATATCGGCCTTGGACTCGATCTTTTCTTCGTTGCGGTAGAGGTCGACGTAGCGGTCGTTGCTGCTGGGTGTGCCGAAGAAGTAGTCGAAGCCTTGGTGGTTGGGCATCAGATTGGGGTCGAAGCCGGTCTGGCTGTGTCCGGCCATGTCCCATTTGCCAAAGCATCCGGTTTTGTAGCCTTGGCGGTTGAGGACTTCGGCGATGGTGGTCTCCTTGGTGTGGAGGACGGGGTGGATGGCCTTGACGTTCCCTTTTTCCGCAACCCGGAGCGGATGGCATCCGGTCATCAGGGCAGTCCGGGATGGACCGCAGATGTGTTGGGCGTAGAAGTGGGTGAACTTCATCCCCTTTTCCGCAATTTGGTCGATGCGGGGTGTCCGGATATCCGTGGCGCCGAAGCAACCGATGTCAGCGTAGCCCAGGTCGTCAATGAAGATGATGACAAAGTTGGGGAGGGCAGGTTTGGTAGCCAGGCAAGGGAGTGCTGCGAGGAGGAAGGGGAGGAGGTACTTCATTGCGTTCAATGCACACAGGATTGGTGCCCTTGGCGAATGGAAAGTTCATCAGTCCGATCTGACCTATCCGACCGATCAAGGGGCTTGCCTCCCATTTCAACATAGGGCTTGAGGAAAACGTCGCCTTGACTACTTTTCTGCAACCCCCTGCCTATCCCTCCAGTGGGGTATTAACAATTTCCAATGCCTGCAATGCCGACATTCCCCAAGTGTGACCTTGCTAGAATCTTGAAGGGCTTTGGGGTGTTGTGCGTCATGGTTCTGGCCTTACCTTTGGGAGCCTTTGAGGTGGGGGGGAAGATTTGGGAGTTCGATACCGAGGGGGCTGCGGACGCGCCTTCCATCGGGCCGGATGGCACGGTGTATGTCGGTACGTATGGCCGGTTCTATGCGCTAGAGGGCAAGACGGGGAATTTGATTTGGGATTACGGACTCAACGGCCAGATGGAGGCGCAGCCGGTCATTTCCCAAGAGAATATCGTGTACTTTGGCTCGGTGGGGCGTGTGTACGCCCTTGATGGCAAGACCGGAGCCACAAAATGGGCGGTGTATACGGCGGGGAATTTGGGTACGCCTTTGACGATGTTGCCCGGCAACCCGGATTTTGGCGAAGCCCCCATTATCTACGTGGGTTCCGGACAAAAGCTTTATGCGCTGGATGGCTGGACCGGGGAGGAAATTTGGCTGTACAATCCCAGGTCTTCGTTCAAGACCGCGCCTTCCATCGCCTTTGATGGCACCATCTACGTAGGTGGCGAAAACTCCAGCTTGCTTTATGCCCTTGACGGGAAGACCGGGGCAAAGAAATGGTCGGTTCCCCTCCCCGAGGCAGGGTCGTCTCCGGCCATTGGCACAGACGGCACGGTGTACATCGGGGGAGCTTACTCCAACCGGTACTACTACGCTTTCGACGGGTCGACCGGCACCGAAAAGTGGAAATTCTATTCGGGTGGGGGCACCTTGTCTTCCCCGGCCATCGGCGCGGACGGGACGGTGTACTTTGGGTCGACGAACAAGAAGTTTTTCGCGGTCAACGGCGAAACGGGGGAGAAGAAGTGGGAGATCCCGACGGTTTCCGGGTTTTACTCCGCCTGCCCGGCCATTGGGGAGGACGGCACGGTCCATATCGGGGTGAGCAATTACTTGTACGCCCTTGATGGGCAGACAGGGGAAAAGAAGTGGCAGTTTGACGCTGGTGGGGGTGTCAAATACTCCCCGGCCATCGGGGTGGACGGGACCATCTACATCGGTTGTGCAAACAACAAAGTCTATGCCATCCAGGGTTCGTCCATCCTCTCCCGGGAATCCCCTTGGCCCATGTTCGGACAAAATGCCAGCCGCAATGGCCAGATGGGAAAATACGGCTTCCCCTGGGGGAACCCCATACCCGAGCCGCCTGCCTTTGTCCCCAATACGCTCTTCTGGGATTTCCCCGTCGGCACGACCATCGGTACTGTTTCCGCTGGTTTCAACGGGGGGCGTTCCCATTTGTACGACCTTACCGAAAACGCCCAGTACCCGGACAACGCCCTGTTCGGGATTGTTGGGGACGAGCTCCGGACGACACGCGCTTTGGACCTGGACACGCAGCCGCAGTACACGGTCAAGGTGAAGGTTGCCAATGACAATGGTTTGGAGAATTCGGCGGAGATTACCTTCAATATCCTGGAATTGCTGGACACCGGGCCGGGAGACATGAACTGGAGATCCAAGCTGGGCGACCAGGTTGCCTCTTCCCCCACTGTCGGGCCTGATGGCACGGTCTATGTAGGTTCCCAAGACCACAACGTGTATGCCCTGGACGGCACGACCGGGGAGAAGAAATGGACGTTTGCGGCCAAGTGGCCGGTGGACACGATCCCTGCGGTGGGGGAGGACGGAACGGTGTACATCGCGGCTTGGGACGGGGCGAAATGGAACGAGCACTCCGTGTATGCC
>JAYPDO010000057.1:0-17604 GCA_038125285.1 Opitutia bacterium | reverse complement strand
GTATATGTTGGCGGGGGGGATTACCGGTTTTATGCCCTCGACGGGACAAATGGCACCAAGAAATGGGAGTTTGCCACGGGTGGGAAAGATAACTCTTCCCCGGCCATCGCTGACGATGGAACGGTCTACTTTGGTTGCGTTGACGGCATGGCCTACGCCCTGGATGGCCAGACCGGCACCAAGAAGTGGGAAGTGGATACCGGGGATACGGAGCTTTCTTCCCCGGCCATCGGGGTCGATGGGACCGTCTACTTCGGGATGCTCGATCCCATTGGCTCCAAAGTGGTGCTGGCCTTGCGTGGCGACACCGGGGTGGAGCGTTGGAAATACACGAACTGGAATATGTCCCACATGAAATGGACTTTCGGCTCCCCCTCGGTCGGGTCGGACGGCACGGTTTACGTGGGTTCGAAAGACAAGTACGTCTATGCCCTCGACGGCAGGAGCGGCACCCTCAAGTGGGAGTTTTTTGCAAAAGGGGAAGTCATGGGCACACCCGCCATCGGTTCGGACGGTACCCTCTATGTCGGTTCAGGAGACAAGAAGTTGTACGCCATCGACAGTCAGGACGGCACCAAGAAATGGGAAATGCTGACCTTGGGAGCAGTGGTTTCCTCCCCGGTAATCGACCCTAGCGGAAACCTCTATTTCAGCTCCCATGACAAGCATGTCTACTCCATCCCCGTCACCTCCGGCCTACCCAGTACCTACTGGCCCATGTTCGGCCAGGATGCCCGTCGCGCAAAGTTGGCCAAAGAGGTGCCCAGTTCCGCCTATTCCAGCACTCCTACTGATATCATCCTGGCCAGTTCATTTCCCTTGGGTGTAGTCCCGGAGAACTCGCCTGTCGGCACGGTGGTCGGCACCTTTTCCGCCACGGATCCTGATGAAGGGGACAGCCATACCTTTACCCTTGTGGACAGCGCTGCCGACGCCTTCACGATTGTCGGCAATACCCTTAAGTTCAACACGATCCCGGATTACGAAGCCGCCCAGATTTATCCCATCATCGTAAAGGCCACGGATCGGGCTGGGTGGTTCATACAAAAGAGGTTCCTGGTCTGGGTGGAAGATGTCCAGGAGGCACCGACTGGAATCCTCCTGGACTCCACAACCCTCTCCGGGGACGAACGGGCCGGATCGGTGGTCGGGGAACTCAGTTTGTCCGACCCGGAGGGACTGGAACGGCCCGATAGCCTGTCGCTTGGTTTGCTCTCCTACTTTCCCTTCAACGGGAATGCACAGGACGAATCGGGGAACGGCAACCATCCGACCACCCATATCCACACCCTCATCCAAGACCGTTTTGGGAATGCGGACCGGGCGAGGTTATTTGGCGACCCCATGTATATCGGCTTGGAGGAATTCGGCAAGGTGTTTCCCGCGCAGCTTACCCAAGCCGCCTGGGTAAAGCCAGATTCGCGAGGGATTCCTGCCAGCAATGGCCACATCGTCCTCTTCACCAAAAGGCATGTCGACTCCAGCGTGACCGACAACGGGCAAGATTGGCTGACCCTCTCCCTCTACCCCTACGGAACGGGACTCCATCCGGCCCTCATCCTAGACGACTACAACCACATGGAGGAGTTGAGGCCGCTAAGCTTGATGGAATACGGGAAATGGAGCCATGTTGTCGGCGTCAAGGACGGGAATGTCTTCAACCTCTACCTTAATGGCCGGAATGTGTTGACCCGCACCGTGACCAGTTTCCTCGGCGGATCGAGCTGGCCGATGGCCATTGGATACCACGGTGCCTGGGACAGCCAGTACAAAGGGGCCGTCGATGGCATCCGAATCTACGACCGTGCCATTACCAAGGGTGAAGTGGAAGCCCTCTATTACTTGGAAACGGTGTCCTATTCCCTTGTCGCTGGTACCGGTGGCGATGACAACGCGGCCTTCACCATCGACAACCACCAGCTCAAGATCAAACAAGCCCCCGACTTCTCTACTAAGAGCCAATACAAAATCCGTATCAAGGGCACCGATCCGACCGGCCTGAGTATTGAAAAGGCTTTCACCCTGGGCGTCGAAAACCCCGACCCCGACTCCGACGGCCTGCCCGACTTCTGGGAAATACAAACCTTCGGGGGGCTTGGGCAAACCGGCGAGGGGGACTATGACCGTGATGGCCAGTCCAACCTTTTCGAATACCTTGCCGGTACCGACCCCAAGGATGCCTCTAAAGCCTTCACCCTTGAAACCCCTGCCATGGTAAGCGGGCAGTTCCAATTCACTTTCGAAGCCCTGCCCGGAAGGACCTACCGCATGGAAAAAATGACATCCCTCTCCACCGGATGGGTGACCGAAACCTCGATCCCCATCCAGGAAGGCCGCCAACAGTACACCCTCCCCATCGGGAACGATCCAAAAATGTTTATCCGGATCGTCCAGGACTGAGCGAATTTTTTTGAAATTCCCCGTAAGAATAAGAGGTTGGGGGCGATTATTGGGGAACCCGTCCATGGGAATCTTGAATTTTATGAAACACCTCCAATTCCTCCTCGCCTTCCTCTTCACCCTGCAGGCCGTCAAAGCCTCGCAACCCAACATCCTCTTCCTCTTCGCGGACGATTGGGGCTGGGGCGACCTCAGTTGCCATGGCCACCCTTACGTCAAGACCCCGAACATCGACCGGTTGGCCAAGGAGGGGACGGATTTCCATCGCTTCACTGTGGCCAGCGGGGTTTGTTCCCCGAGCCGGACTGCGGTGATGACCGGGCATTTCCCTGCCCGTTACAACATTGACGGCCACTTTGCTTGGGTACCCAGCAACGCCAAGCGCGGGATGCCGGACTGGTTGGATCCCCAAGCCCCCCTCCTTTCCCGAATGTTGAAGGATGCAGGCTACCGGACGGCCCATTACGGGAAGTGGCACCTGGCCAACGACATGATCCCGGACTCCCCGACACCGGCCGCCTATGGGTTTGACGACTACGGGGCGTTCAACTGTGCCGGTGAACAGATGCCCTGGCACGAGGACTCGGAACGGGCTTCCAAGTTCATCGAGGGCAGCGTCAAGGCAGGGAAGCCATTCTTCATCAACGTCTGGCTCCACGAGCCGCACACGCCTTTCCATACAGTCCCGAAATACGAATGGCGCTTCCGAGACTTGGAACAGGCCGACCAGATTTATGCCTCCGTCCTTTCCCATGCCGATGACCGGATCGGGGAATTGCTGGACACGCTCGACCGGCTCAAGATTGCCGACGACACCCTGGTCATCTTCAGCTCCGACAATGGCCCCGCCCGGGCTTCCGGGCCGACCGAACTGGCCCTGCAATACGACACCGCCACCGGCGCAGGTTGGGGGATTGCCGGATCCAAAGGCATCACTGGAGGCCGCAGGGGCTATAAAGGAGCCTTGTTCGAAGGCGGGGTCGGGGTGCCCTTCATTGCCCGCTGGCCGGGTAAGGTAGCAGCGGGAAAAGTGGACAAGGTCTCCCTGTTTTCCGCGGTGGACTTGCTCCCGACCTTCCTCGAACTGGCCGGTGCGCCCTTTCCCAAAGACTACGTCCCGGACGGCACAAGTGCGGTCGGGATCTTGCAAGGAAACCCACAACCTTCTCGCTGCAAACCGCTCTTCTGGAAAATCGGTGCCCCATGGCCCGCACATCCGAACAAGCCGGACCATTGGGTCGCCTGGGCCGCCGTCAAGGATAATTGGAAGCTCGTAGCCAACCACAACCTCTCCCACGTCGAGCTCTATGACATAGCCAAGGATGTCGCCGAAGCCAAGGATTTGAAGGTAAACCACCCGGAGGTCGCCGACGGTATGCTCGCCCAAATCAAGAAATGGCAGGCGACCTTGCCAGAAAAGCCGACAGGGAATGTGTTTTCGCAATTGCGGAAGGATATCCCGAAGGGGAAATGAGCCTTGCCTGTATGCTTTGTTAGACCGCTGATGTGCGCTAATGGACGCTAGTGAAATGGAATCTTCAGAATCTGTCCCATTCTGCCTCCTCGAAAATCATTAGCGTCAGTTAGAGTTCATTCGCGTTCCCCTTTTTCTTCTGTGAGATCCTTTTCCAAATTACTTGTAATCTCCTTCCTGGCCGGTTTTCCCGGCGGCCTTTCGGCAGGGGGCCGCTACTGCTTTGTCGTTGCCGGCGACCCCCAGTATCTGGCTGAAAAATCTGCTTCGCCAAGCCGGCTTGACCCTTTTTCAGAAGAAGCGAACTCCCGGGCATTGGACTTGCTGAAGTCGTTCCCAGGGATGGAAATCCCTTTGGAGCATGGCGGGGGAAGGGTCAGCTGGGACATCCTCGGGTTAGTCAACACAGGGGACCTGATCGATAGTGCGGACAAAAGCGGGGGGCATTATCCGGCCATGCAGAAGTTTGAGTGGGCGAGGTACAAGGCCGACTACGGACTCAATGGCAAAGAAGGGAAATTGCCATTCCCGGTTTATGAGCTGCATGGAAACCATGATGGCCCCCAAGGGGATTCGTTCGTAGTCCAGGACATCATTGCGAGGAATACGTCACGCCCTGGTGTCGTCAACAGGTCTCCTAACGGATTGCATTATTCTTGGGACTGGGGGCCGCTTCATTTTGTGAACTTGGGAATGTTCGTGGGAGCAGGGAACATGAGACGGGAGGGGCACCACTATGCACCCCGCGAAAGTTTGGAGTTCCTGGGTTCTGATTTGGAGGGGCAAGTCGGTGCCAGTGGCCGTCCGGTCATCCTCTCCTTCCACCTCCATCCTAATTGCCCGGAGTATGACTGGCCGAAGGAAGACCTGGCCGCATTTTGGGATACGATCCAGGGTTACAATGTCCTTGCCCTTTTCCATGGCCACACCCACGGCTCGCCCCCAAGCCGGATGATGTGGGACGGGGAGAATTTCCACCGCGATTTGCCAAGCGGGATCGATGTCTTTAACCCCGATGATATTGGCGCCTCCAAAAAAGACCCCAAAGATCCATGCCATGGCCTTGGATTGGCGCATGGGTTCCTGTATGTAGAACTCATTGACGAAGCGGGAGCTCAGGACGACAAGTTGGTTGTCCGTAGTTATGCCACGCGTGACAATTGGAAGAGCCACGGTTGGCATACTACTTGGATCCGGTCGGTGGCGGTACTGTGCCATTGATGACCCTGGGTTCCATGAAAATTTGCTTTCCACTTCTTGCCCTCCTTTGTTTTCCCGTTCTCCAATGCGGTGCGGCCGAGCCTCCCTTGTTTGCCTTCGGGGCCATCGCGGATTGCCAGTATTGTAATAAGGACAGCAAGGTGCGCCGGTACAATTTGTCACCGGAAAAGCTAGGTAAATGTGTCGCACACTTCAATCGGTCCGACTTGTCTTTCGTCGTCCATCTGGGGGATTTCATCGACCGGGATTGGGAGAGCTTTGATGTGGTCGTGCCCATCTTTGAGCAACTCCAGGCCGCGCATTACCATGTCCTCGGGAACCACGATTTTTCTGTTGCGGAAGAGAGGAAGAAGGAGGTTCCCGCACGGCTTGGCCTGGCTTCGCGGTACTACAGTTTTGAACGGGGTAAATGGCGGTTCATTGTGTTGGATGGCAATGACGTTAGCTTGTACGCCCACCCCGAGGGGAGTGAGCAGAAGTTGGCGGCGAAGGCGCTTTACGACTCCTTCGAAAAGAAACCACCCGCATGGAATGGTGCTTTGGGAGCCGGGCAAATGTGCTGGCTCAGGGAACAGTTGCGGGCTACAGGGAATGCTGGCCAGCGCGTGATCCTCTTTTGCCATTTTCCAGTCCATCCCGAGAACGGGCACAACCTTTGGAATGACGAGGAAGTCACTGATCTCCTTGCCCAATACCCTCATGTTGTAGCATGGATCAACGGCCATAACCACCGGGGGAACTACGGGGAGAAGGATGGCATCCATTACCTGACGCTCAAGGGTATGGTCGATACTTCGGAAACTTCCTATGCCATCATCGAGGTTTTCCAGGATCGTTTGGAGATCCGCGGCTTCGGCCGGGAGCAAGGCCGTACTCTCCCTTTCCCAGTTAGGAAATAAGATGAATTTGGAATATGAACCTACGCGCCCATTACAACCAAAGGCCGCTCACAAATTTATGAAACTCCCTTTCCTTCTCCTTTTCCTTCCATTCCTCCTCCACGCCGAGACCCTCCCGCCCCTCAAGGACGGCAAGGCACCGCAAAACTACGAGGAACTTTGGGCTGGTTTCGACCCCTTGGCCGAGCCGCTGGACACGGAGATCCTGAAGGAATGGGAAGAGGATGGCGTCGTCCTTCGGGTGGTTCGTTTCCGTGTAGGTGTATTCAAGGGTAAGAAGGCGATGCTTGCTGGGGTTTATGGCTTTCCCAAGGGTGGTAAAGATCTCCCTGGGTTGCTTAATATCCATGGAGGCGGGCAGTATGCCGATGCCAATTCCGTCCTCACCAATGCCAAGCGGGGTTATGCGACCGTCACCATTGCATGGGCCGGGCGAATCAGCTCGTCCCAATACCGGGTTACCCCGAACGAAGTGAAGCTGTTCTGGGATGGGAAGACCGACGATTCTGCCTACAAGGTCACCACAGATTGGGGCGCACTCGACGCCTACCATGCACCGAGCCGGTTCGGGAAGGACGCCTTTGCCTCCATTCCGGGCGGTTCCGAATACTGGACGCTCGACGATGTGTCTTCCCCCCGGAACAACTCTTGGTTCCTCTGTACACTCGGTGCCCGCCGTGCCTTGACTTTCTTGCAATGGCAACCGGAAGTGGACTGTTCACGCCTTGGGGTTTATGGGCATTCGATGGGCGGGAAACTCACCGTAGCCACAGCCGCGGCAGACAATCGGGTCAAAGCCGCCGCCCCTTCCTGTGGGGGCATTAGCGACCGCTACAATGACAACCCTCTCCACCACAACACCGTCGGCGATTCCCCGGCCCTCCGGCACCTTTCTTGCCCGACCCTCTTCCTTAGCCCGGCCAATGATTTCCATGGCCACATCAACAACCTCCCCGATGCCATCCGGGAAAGCACCTGTACGGATTGGCGGGTGACCTGTTCCGCCCACCTTAACCACCGCGACAACTCCGAAGGCGAAGTCGCGTCCCAACTCTGGTTCGACCAATGGCTCAAGGGTTCCTTCCAATGGCCCTCCACCCCGGTTACCCGACTCGAAGTCGCGACTCCCGACGGCATTCCCCTCCTGACTGTTCGCCCCGATTCCTCCCGGCCCGTCCTAGGCGTGGAGGTTTACTACACCCAGCAGGGCAAGGTGGGCAAAGAGCACCGGATCAACCGGATCAACCAATTCTGGCATTTCGCACCCTCTCGGGAAGAGGAGGGGACGTGGACTGCCAAGCTCCCCCTTTCCTCCATTGACAACCCCCTATGGGCCTATGCCAACGTGCGTTACCAACTGGACAAGCCCATTACCGGGGCAGGGTACTACTACGGCACTTACACAACCGAGCAATACAACCTCTCGTCCCTCGTCGAAATCGTTTCCCCGGCCAAACTCCAGGCTGCCAAGGTAAAGGCGACCTTAAAACCTTCCTACACCATTGAGGCTTTCCAAGGTGATTGGCGCAAAGAATGGTACCACTACTCCAGTGACGGTTGGGGAATGCGGACCCACAAACTTTTCCACCCCCTCTGGAAAGCTCCCGCCGACGCCAAATTATCCTTCGAAATCCTTTCCGGGGAACCGAACAAACTCGTCGTCGGCCTCGACCAACATGCCGCGGAGGTGCAGTTGTCCGGAGGCAAGGGTTGGCAAACGGTCACCCTGTCCCCATCCGATTTCCTCGACGTCGGCAATAATCCCATGGAGTCCTGGGGCGAACCACTTGAACTCCGCATCCTTGCCGCTGAACATCTCCGAGCCCCGGGTCGCGGAAAGCAAGAAACCCGACTCGTCGGGGCGAATTGGAAAGGATCGTCCCCGGAGTTCCGGAACATGCGGTGGGTGGTCGGGGATTGATAGGTCGGATCATTTCACCTGGCCTGTCGGACGACTGTTCGGGATGCTGCCCGAGGCGGTTGAACTTTTCTGACGGGTCGCTCCCGAGGTCATAGAGTTCGGAGGGTTGGTCGGTGCCCTCCGGGTATGGAGCTTCCATTTTGCGTCGTGGACACCCCGGTACTTGGTTGAGGATGTGCCCGGTTAGGATGAAGATCACAATTCAACCGTCCATTGACAACCCTGGTCTTGTCACCAAGCTTGAGCTTCATGAATACCCTCCCCAAGAGTGCATCTTTGGATACGTTGGATTTACCTGCGGGCGAGCATTTGGTGAAGTTCAATGTGGGTGAAGACACCATCTCTTTCGAAGTCGAATCCTCGAAACCTGGCAATGGAAAGATGGGCTTCCCCCGTAAACCAACAGGATTTGTAGCGAAATGGGGTGGTTCAGTCCGTAAAGAAGAAGATTCCCAGGACGGGCGTCTCGACCATATCAACAAAAAGCACCTTCGTTGATCGGCCATGCGGGTGATGCTGGACGCCAATGTTTTGTTGGATTGCCTTGTATTGGAGGCTGATGGTGGCCAACGCAAAGGCAAGTCTTCCAGCGAACAGCTATTGAATCTCTGCGATAATGGAATCCACGATGGTTTGGTCGCTTGGCACACCCTTCCCATTGTTGCCTATTACCATGGGCGCCAGCATGCAAAGGAGGTAACCGCCGATATGATGGATTCCCTTCTTACCATGTTGGAAGTGGCCTCAGTCGGGCACGAGGATGCCATACAGTGGCGCGAATATTCCATCCCTGATTTTGAGGATGCCTTGCAGATTGCAAGTGCGCTAGCTGGAAAGGCGGAAGTTTTCGTCTCCCGGAACAAGTCTGATTTCAAGGATAGCCCCCTGCCAGTAATGACTCCGGAGGAATTCCTGGTCCTCTATGGCTCATAGCCAACTCGCCCTAGGCGAACCCCCTTCATTCCTGATCGCGTTCCCCATAGGCAAGTTTGTTGCCAATGTAGCCCCCAATCAAAGCCCCAACACAAGGGGAAACAATATAGACCGTGAGCCAGCCGATACCGTTGGTGGAGAAGGGGATGTCCCTCCAGCCCACCAGCGAGGAGAAGAGCCTCGGGGCTAAGTCCCGTGCGGGGTTGAAGCCGCCCATGCTGAGGGGGGCGAAAATACAAATCAGTACGGTAAGTGCCATCCCGATGGCGAATGGGACCAAGGCTTTGTGGAGGGTGTCATTCCCTTTGTTGGTGAACCCAAAGATGACCAATGCCAACAAGGCTGTCCCCATCATTTCTGCGAGACATGCACGAAGTTGGGAGATGCTATCCTTCGAGGCGTCCACACCGGGATTCCCGCTCAAATTTGTGTAGTATTCGCCAAAAATCTTCGCACTCGCCTCGCTGCCCGGCATTCCCCTCGTAATCCCGTTTTCCAGTTCGAACACCGCTATCGCCCCACCGAACAATCCGTAAATTGCTGCCGCAGCCAAAAATGCACCGGCGAACTGCGCGAGGATGTATCCCGGGACCCTTTTGGCCGGAAAGTCCGTGAATACGGCAAAAGCGATGGTGATGGCCGGGTTGAAGTGTGCCCCGCTAAGTTTCCCGCACAGCAAGATGGCGATGGCCAATCCCAAGCCCCAGGTGATGGCGACTTGGAAAAGCCCGACCGGGGCGTCCATTGCCACCGAAGTTGCCACAGCCCCGCAACCGAAGAAGACCAGGAGGAACGTCCCGAGGACTTCCCCCTGGATCCATTGAAGGGTTTCCTTTTTCATGATGCCTTCTCCTTGTTCAGTTCAGGTTTCCTTCCGGGTAGGGAACAGCATCCCGAAGCCACTGCGGCTGGGATCGGGTTCGGGTTGGTTCCGCAACCTTCCTCCATGAGCCGGCTCTTCAATCCAGACAAGCGTTCGGAATCTTCGACAAAAACCTTCCCTTTTGAGTACGCCTCCAGGTTGGTCGCCATGATCGGGTCGAGCGGTTCCGCAAGGCGATAAATCATCCAGTTGGCCTCCCGTTCCTTGTCCAGCAGTCCCATCCGGTTCATGTAGTTGAGCTGCTTGGAAACCTTCACCTGGTCCATCCCGAGGACTTCGATGAAGTGGCAACCGCAAAGCGGGCCGTCCCTGAGCAAGTTCAGGAGCCGCAGACGGGTCCCGTCAGCCAGGCATTTGTAGAGGATAGGTAATTCCATCCAGTGAATATTCTAGGCAAGGAATATTCATGCAAGGGCTTTCTCAGGGGAATGTAAGGTCAGGCGTTCACCCCGGGTTGTCCAGTTATGGTGTGATCAATTTATTTCCCTGTCTTCAGGGTCGCGATGTAGGCGACCAAGTCGGCCATGGTTTCTTGGGGGAGTTGTCCAAAGGCCGGGGGCATGAAGCTTCGTCCGCCAACGAAACTTGCCTTTTGGATTTCCGCCATGGGGACAAAGATCCGGCTTCCGCCCATCACTGCGATTGTTGTGCCGAGGGCTTCTTTTTTGTCGAGGTAGCCTTCGACGACTGAGCCGTCAGTTTTGGTGATGCGGTAGAGCCCGTAGTTGCCTTCGATGGCGGCGTCCGGGTCGACGATTGCGGTGAGGAGGTGTTCCAGCTCGCGGTGGCCTGACCCATCCAGCGGCGGGGCAATGTCTTGGCCGGTGTCCCCGACCCTGTGGCAAGTGAGGCAACTGGCGAAGGTGGCTTGGCCTTTTGATGGGTCGCCGGGGTTTTTGGAGATGTACGCCTGGAGCTGGTGGATGCGGGCTTGGGCTTGGCTGCGTCGTTCGGCGAGGCGTTTGTGGGCGTTGGCGAGGATCGCCTTGGCGGAGGGGTTGTCCGGATAGGATTGGTGTATCCGCTCCGCCGCGGAGAGATCGAAGGCCTCCAGGGGAATGGCCTTGTCTTGGAAAAGTTCGCACAAGAGTCCGGCACCGGGCTTGGAACTCGATAACTCGTTGGCGATTTGTTGGGGTTGGGCCGATTTGAGCAGTTTGCGGACGATGGGTATTGAAATCTCCTGGGTCACAGGGAGAAGGGCATGGGCGGCTTCCACGCGCAAATCCACAGGCAAGGTTTCCCGCCCTGCGATTTCCTTGATTGCTTCGACGTGGGATCCAGGGGACACTTTCCACGCTGACAAGTGTAGGCGTAAGGTGCCGGGGGAACCGTCCTTGGGTTCCAGTTTGGCGACTTGCTTGGCAAGGCCGGCAATCCTGAACTTGCCCACGGCTTGCAACCCGAGGGCTTGGTTTTCGGCTCTTTCCAGGAGGCGGCTGACTTGCGGGGTGAGCAGGCTGACGAACTGCTTGGAGGTGACGCGGGATTGGTTGGCCAGGGCGAGGGAAACCATGTTGGCCGCTTGGGCCGGGTCTTGGAAAAAGGGGCGCACACCGGCGAGGACTTTGGGGTTGGAAAGCATTTCCGTGATGGCAACGAAGGTTTCGGCGTCGAGTTTCTGTTTGTCGACGTTGGCCCAAATCCCGAGGAAGACATCGCCCCGGGTTTGCTCATCCAATGCCTGGGTTGCCCAGAGGACATTTTCCGCAGGATGGCTGCCGCTTTTTTTACTGAGGTACTTTGCGAGCGCTGCCGAGCTTTTTTCCAATGCCATCCGGGCAAGGAAACGCTCCAGGTTGCGTTCGTACGATCCCCCGAACTGGTTGCCATCCAAGGCGGGTTTGCAGGCGTCGACCAATACGGCGATGACCGATGGGGTGGCGTTGTCGAGGTCGCCCAGGGTGCGGATGGTTTGGGAGCGGACCATGCAGTTGTCGTCATGGATGAAGCCGGCCACCAGGGATGCGACGGTATCCGGGGCAATGTCGAAAGTTGCCAGGGAGCGGATTGCCTCACGCCTGAGGTCGCCGTTTTCCGAAGCCAGCAAGGTGTCGACCAGTTGGCGGTCAAAATGTCCGCTTTCCTCCAATGACCAAAGGGCATGGATGCGGGTAACGGGATCTTCCTTGCTGTCTGCGGCGAGGTTGGAGAGGTCCTTGGCCAGGGAGGTGATCCCTCGGTCGGCAATCTGGTGCCATGCCGCCCGTTTCTCCCAGAGGAGCGGGGACTTCAGGTGGGCCAACAACTCCTCCGGCCCGGCTTTGGTAACATCGGGGATTTTTCGCGGTTCCTGGTTATCGTGGCGAACCCGCCAAATGCGTCCATGGGACTTGTCCCGGTCGGGGTGGGCGGTGGTGACTTCGTTGTGGGAAATAATCTTGTTGTAAAAATCTGCGATGTAGAGGCATCCGTCGGGGCCGAACTCCAGGTTGACCGGCCGGAACCAGTCGTCTTGCGAGGTTAGGAAATCGGGCAGGTGTTCGGATCCGACGGTACCATCCGGGTTCCTGAAGACGCGGACTGCGTTGACCGTCGAGGTGATGGGGTTGGCCAACAAGGCGACGTCTTTCCAGCCATCCACGGGGAAGCACCCTGCCGAATCATCGGGGAACGCCAGCCCGGAGAGCCCTGTCCCTCCAACTCGGAATTTGTGGGGTGCGGGAAGGGTTGGTTGGTAAGGGCGGATCGTCTTCCAGGCTACGCCACCGATGGCCGAACCGGGTTCCCAAGGCGTGACGGAGTAGCCGATGTCGTTCGCTTCGGAACCATACCACTGGCCATTGGCTCGGAGCTGGAGCCCCCACATATTGTTGGGGCCGGAGGAGATGACTTCGAAGTCCTGGTGGTCCAGCCCGAAACGCACTTGGCAAGCCGCATCCACCCGTGCTTGTTTCCCCGAGGCCACGGCAGTGACCAAGCCCTTGTTCAAGGCCCCATGGGAGAAATGGATGTACTTCCCCGGGCCACGGATCAGCAAGTGGGCCATGGTATGGGTATCCGTAAAACCGAAACCGCCCAATACCGGCTCCATCTTGTCGGATTTGCCGTCGTTGTCGGTGTCCCGGAGGAGGAACAATTCCGACCCATGGCAAACATAGGCTCCGTCTTTGTAAGGGAGGATACTTTGGGGGATGGTGAGGCCGTCGGCCCAGACATGTAGGGGCTTGGAGGCAGGTTTGGTGATGTCGTCAAGGATGAGGATTTTGTCCTGCCCCTTGGACTTTAGACGATAAAGGTTCCGGATGCGCTGGAAATCGGGGTTATTTGCCTGCGCATCCTCGTTGTCCATGAGGCGCAGAAGGTCTCCCCACTTGATACCGGTAACCGGATCAAGGGGGTACATCTGGGCAGTTTGCGTCCAAAGCCGGCCTGCATCATCGAAGGTCAGGTCGATGGGGTTGATGACTCCATGCTCTTCCGACGCAACCAGTTCGATTTTAAATCCCGGTGGCACTTTAAACCCGGCACGTTCTTCCTCCGGGTTCCATGCCTCCGTCCTGCCAGATTGGGTTTTCTTTCCGGGTCGCTTGGGAGCCTGGGGCTGTGTTTGTCGAGCCTTGGGTTTTTGTATTTTGGCCAGTGCGGCGGTTGCCCCGCCGAGGGATTCCCATGTTGGCGCCCCTGGGGTTGCGGGGAGTTCACGGATTGTGATGTCCTTGAACTGCACGACGACATGGCCGCCGGAATGGATCTGCGGGGCAATTACCCCGTCCAGTGGGATATTTGGGTTTTTCTCCGTGTAATCACTGGCCTTGATGCCGTTGATCCACACTTGGATACGTGGCCCTTCGGCAAGGATGCGATACTCGTTCCAGTGATAGGTGTCGACAGCCTTCAGGAGGGTGGGTTCATCGACCGGTCCGGGGTAGATGAGCCCCCTCCGGTTTTCGTCATAAATCTTGCCAAACCATCCCTTGCCGCAATCCACTTGGTAGCCCGCCGCCCCGCCATTGGGCAACCGGGCACTACGGATTTGGATGCCGCTGTTGATCAAGCCCGTCTTCGGGTCGCCGGAGCACTTGATCTTCAATTTAAGCTCAAAGTTCGCATAAACTTTTTTCGTGCAGATGAACTCGTTCCGCGGAAACTTCTTTTCGTAGGAACCCGCCGTGACCGCACCATCCTCGACCCGCCATACACCCTCGGTGTAGTCCCAACCCTGGAGGGTCCTTCCGTCGAAGAGCGAGACCTCCTCTGCCCATAATGGCATGGAATGCTGGAGGAGGCCAACCAGGGCACCCAGGACAAATAGGGCCGGATGCAAGTTTCTAAGATTTTCCATCCTGCCAGTTTACACAGGAAAAGCCTAAATGCCCATGCCCAGAATCCACATCCGGATTTCATAGGGGCACCACGCTCCCTTAGTTGCCGTCGCGGTAGTCGCTTGGCCTTCTTCCTGTCCAGCGCTTGAACGCGTTGGAGAAAGCAAATTGGTTATCATAGCCTACGTATTGGGCAATGGTTTCCACTTTGTCGTGGGTGGTAGTCAGATAGTGCACTGCCCGGCGCATGCGGAGGTAGGTCACTTGCTTGACGGGGCTGCGGCCGAGTTGTTCTTTGCACAGGCGGCGGAGATGTTCCGGGCTGACGCAGCCGATTTTGGCCAGGTCTTCGAGGTTCCAGGGATGCATCAAATCTTGCTCCACGGCTTCCCAGACGCGCCAAAGGCGATCGTCGCCACGGTAGGGTTTGGCCGCGCGGTTGACGAAACCGTGGACGAGTTCAACCCAATGGTGCAACATTGCGGGTTCCGCGGCACTTTCCTTGGCGGCCTCGACATGGAGCCCTGCGATGGCATGGTTGAGGGAATAGACGCTCCCTGGGTGGATCACGGGACTGCTGGAGGACAGGATGGGCGAGGTTTCGCGGGATTCTTCGTAGCGTACCCAAGCGAAATTCCAGACTTTGTCATTGGCTGCCCGGATGCCGGTGTGGGCAAAGGCCGGCTGCAAGCAGATCTCACCGGCTTTCACCTTCCGCCATGTCCCGTCGACCAGGGTTTCGCCGCTGCCTTCGAGTCCGACCAGGACGAAGGTTCCGGAAGCCTCCGCCCGGATTACGGTGAAGGGAGGCTTTGCCCACATCCGGCCTACATGGGCAATATGGTGGGTCTTCAAGAGGGGACAAATCGGGGCGTCGGCCAACCAACCCCTGCCATCCCCTTCCTGAGCCCGTACGACTTCGTAACGAGTGGACTGGCCAAACGTTTCGACGTCCTGGATTTCGGGTGGTACTTTCAATCTGCCTTTCCCTATCCCCTGTGAACTGGGATTGGAAGGGAATTCCTGTTTACCGAGGCATGTTGAAGTCGAATACAACGAAGCGTTCCAAGTGGGGCACGACCACATCCTTCACCTCCTCGTGGATGGGATGGGGCAGGTATTCGTCTCGTGCCTTGGGGCTTTCGAAGGTCATGATGAACCCATGGGTGAAACCGTCGTTGAGGCCTTCGTCCGAATCATAGGGGCCATAATGGAAATCGAGCAACCCTGGGATTTTCCCAACCATACCCTCCATGGAGTTGAAGCAGTTGGCAATCTGGTCTTCCGGTGTCCCGTCTTTGAATTGGAAGCAGCCGTAGTGTTTGACTTGTGGCATGTTTGCTGGGGGGTCAACCGAGGTTTTTCAAGAGGGCTTCTGCGCAAGCTTTGGAAAACTCCGGGGTGTTGATTTCGGCATCGATTTCAATCAGTTCGATGTCCTTGGAAAGATTGGATTTAATCGCGTCGAAGAGGGCTTTGTCGGCTTCGGGATCGAAAAACGGCTGGCCTTCGGCACTGATGATGCTGATCGCCTTGGTGGGGAGTAATACGGAGACCGGGCTGGTGTAGGCATTGACCTTTTGGGCGAGGATTTTGCCGAGTTGGGCGCATTCCTCCGGGGTTGTCCGCATCAGGGTGACCTGGGGGTTGTGGATGTAAAAGTTCCGGCCTTCGTATTTTTCGGGGACAGTTTGCCGGGCACCGAAGTTGGCCATGTCGAGGCAACCGGGCGTGATGATTGCGGGGATTCCGGCTTTCCCTGCGGCTTCCATGCGGGTCGGGCCGGCTGACAGGGTTCCGCCGCACAGTTCGTCAGCCAACTCCGTGGTGGTGATGTCGAGGACTCCCTTAATGAGGCCGTCCCCGATAAGGGTTTCCATCGTCCTCCCGCCTGTGCCGGTGGCATGGAAGACCAACACCTCGTAACCCTCATTCTCCAGGATTTTCCGGGTGGCGTCCACGCACTCGGTCGTGTTGCCGAACATGCTGGCCGCAATCAGGGGGCGTTCTGCGGCGTCTTCCTCGATTTCGGTTTCCACCATCCCGCAGATTGCCCAGGCGGCGCGGGTGAAGATGGTTTTGGAAATGCGGTTGAGTCCGGCCACATCGACGATGCTCGGGATCATGCAAATATCTTTAGACCCGACGTAGTGGGCGGTATTCCCGCTGGCCAGGGTCGAGACCATTACCTTGGGGAAACCAACTGGCAGGCCGCGCATCGCCGCAGTACCGATGGCCGTGCCTCCCCCGCCACCGAGGGATAGGATTCCCTGGAGCTTGCCGTCCGCTGCCAGTTTCGCCACCAGTTTCGGGGCGGCTTGGCTCATTGCGACCACGCACTCCCCCCTGTCTTTCCGTGTGATCAATGCCTCCAAACCGACACCTCCGGCGGCTGCGACTTCGAAGCGGGTAATGTCCGGTTGGACAGTCGGTTCGGAACCGGATCCCACATCGATAAGGAGGGGAGTGTGCCCCCTTTCCCGGATCAGGTTGGCCACAAATGCGTGCTCTTCGCCCTTGGTGTCCAGGGTGCCGAGCACGGCGATGGTTTTGTTGGAAACCGGCATGGTTCAGGAATTGCGTTTCTGGGGGATCGCCTTGAATTCCTTGGTCAAATTCGTGAGGGACTCTTCGACCGCCATCCGCTCCAAACTTGAGGCGCCCACGAAGCCCACCGCGTCCGTTTTTTCATTGATGAAGGCTGCATCCGAAGGCGTGGCAATCGGGCCGCCATGGGATAGGTAGATCACGTCGTCCCGGACGGATTTCCCTGCGTCGATGATGGCCTGGGTCGCGGTTGCGGCCTCATCCAGCGACATTGCTGCATCCGTCACCCCGATGGATCCGCCAACCGTACAGCCGACATGGGCGATGATGACATCGGCCCCGGCTTGCGCCATGTCCTTGGCCTCTCGTGGGGAAGCCACGTAAACGATGGAAAAGATGTCCATCTTCCGCGCCAAGGCCACAGTCTCGACCTCTTTGTGCGTACCCATCCCCGTCTCTTCCAACTGTTGCCGGAAACTGCCGTCGATGATGCTGTGGGTCGGGAAATTGTTCATTCCGGAAAACCCCATCGCCTTGACTTGTTGCAACCAGTGCCACATCCGGCGGCGGGGGTCGGTGCAATGGACGCCACAAATCACCGGGATCTCCTTCACCACCGGAAGGACTTCGTATTCCCCGATTTCCATGGCCACCCCGTTTGCGTCCCCATAACCCATGATCCCTGCGATCGAGCCATGCCCCATCATCCGGTATCGGCCGGAGTTGTAGATGATGATCAAGTCCGCGCCGCCCTTTTCAATGAACTTCGCGCTAATGCCCGTCCCCGCCCCGGCTGCAATGATGGCTTCTCCCTTCGCGAGGGTATCGCGGAGGCGTTCGATGACTTCTTCCCGGGTGTAAGGGTTCCCGATACCTGTCCATTGATTTGGCATGATGTCAGTTTATTGGATTTGAAATGTTCCCACCATAGGGGAAATCCACATGTTGATTCCAGAATAAGAAGCGATTTGTGGGGTGTAACAAAGCTGTGTGGGGTTGTAATTGGAGCGGCGAACTTTGGTCGCCGTATCGAGGATTGTTATACTGTGAAGGTTGAAGCC
>JAYPDO010000056.1:16692-23224 GCA_038125285.1 Opitutia bacterium | reverse complement strand
ATGCTAAAGAGTAAGGCAATTGCAATTTGCCTTTAATTCTTAAATGCTTCCAACTCTTCGGCGGTGAAGGGGGTCGTACGGTCTGCAATCTCTGCGCGGATGCGCTTTACCGTGTCAGCCGTGACTTCTGAAGCCTTATTTCCCCACTCGTTCCGAACGTAATTTATAACGGCGGCGATATCCTCGTCAGGCCAGCTGATCCATATTGTCGGAGCCATGAGTACGGTACCATAATCCTTCCCCTTTACTTTGATTGGGCCTTGTAAACCCTTCAAAACAATACGGACGATAACTTCCTCGCTAGCTGTCACCCACTCGGAGCCAGCAAGAGGGGGAAATTTGGCTACTTCAAGACCCTCGCCATTTGCTTGGTGGCAGGTAACGCATGCACCCGGTGTATTGTAGAGTATCTTCCCCTTGTTCACGCTGGAAGTGACTCTTGCTTCGCCTGTTACGGAATTGGATGCCGTTCCTACAGATGGTGAATTGCCACCATCATGGGTGGCGTTTTGGGCGCCATAGACAACTACCTCGGCAGATTTTGTCCAATAGACATCAAATACATCCGGTTCACCATGTGCAGTACCCTTAGAAAATGTTGGATAAGCCTCCAAGATAGCCAGCATCGATGTAACATAGAAAACGGTGCCGAACCATGCCAGTCCGTTGTCGTTGTGGGTATCCGCCTTTGAACGAAGGGACTGGGAATGGACATCAAGTAGCTTGTCATCGGGAAGGGCGTTTTCACCGTTCCCACAAGTGGGCTTCTCAGTTTTCAAATGGTCACAACCCATGGCTCTTATTTTTTGAATGCCTCAAGCTCTTGTGCAGTCCAAGGAGTGGTACGTGTACCGATCTCCCCGCGGATACGCTTTACAGTCTCCGCAGAAACTTCGGGAGACTTATTCCCCCATGCATTGCGTACATATGAAATAACTGCTGCAATATCCTCATCAGGCCAACCGACCCAAATTGTCGGCGCCATCAGGACTGTCCCGTAGTCCTTACCGTTCACTTTAATAGGTCCTTGTAGCCCGTTCAGGACGACACGGACAATGACATCCTCGCTGCCTGAAACCCAGTCCGATCCAGCAAGGGGCGGGAACTTAGCAATTTCATTTCCTTGGCCATCAGCCTGGTGGCAAGTTACACAAGCACCAGGCGTGTTGTACAATTTCTTCCCCTTAGAAAGTACCTTATTCCCTGCAAATTCATCTTCTTCGGTGGCGACAGAACCTCCACCAGATTCTCCTGCCTTGACGACCCTGGCCTCAGGAAGTTCATAATCTTGTTTGAGGGAAAGCAGGTAGTCGACCAAGTCATTGGCGTCCTGTTTTGGGACAACTTCCCACCCCGCTCTGGGTGCACCGTATTCACCACTCTCAAAGTGGAGAGCCGTATGGGATCCATCTCCCCGGGTTTCAATCACACTGTAGAGACTTGGATAGCCTGGCATCGCAGATACTGCAACCGGCCGATAAATGTGCTTGTGTAGGGCTTGGGCATCCAAGCGGTTCCCAACATTGGCAAGATCAGGACCAATCCTCATACGGCCAAGCAAAACCGGGGAATCAAACAAATAATCCCTGGCAACGCTTTGGCGGCCACCCCATTTGCGGGCGATGTCAACACCAAAGTCCTTTTGACGAACTTGTTGGGTGTGGCACTGAATGCATCCGTAGGATTCATAAATGTACTTACCTCGTAAAGCATTGCCACCACGCCAGATTGGAAACTGAGGACTACCTGTCTCATTACGAGAAACTTTGGTCAGCCCATTTGCTGCATCAGCCGAATCATACTCATTTCCGTCCTTGTCGACGTAATAATATTCTAATTTGGATGTGGAAGGCCTAAGGCTGACTAGTTGCTCCTCAGCTTTGAAAATAAGAATACCCCATGGCAAGGCCACAGTAGCAAAGACCAGGATGAAAAAAACTGGAAAACGGCTACTCATCAGGCGTTGCTCCTTTCATCAATTTCCGGTGCCAGGAAAGTTGGGCCTTCCTTACCTACAAAGCAGGAATGGGGGAAAGCAAAGATCAAAGACATGAGATGGATCAAGAAGGCAATTTGGCCTATGGCGACTAAGAAGAAACCTGAGGATGCAAAAAGGACTGGTGCCCAGGTAATAAAGCTTATGTAGGTGTAATCCCGATCCAAATTAGCCATGGCATCAGCATGGGCAAAACCTCCCCAGAATAAGCCTAAAAGAATAATCAGTAAACCGACAAAAACCGAGACGAAGTGGAACTTCATTGTACTGGCGCATGGCCACTCACGTCCTGTCAAGCGCGGCATCATGAAATAGAACCCGGCAAGGGCAACCATCGTAAAAAACCCATACACTCCAAGGTAGAAAATTCCCTCCTGCCAAAACGTGAATTGGAAAGTTTCTTTGTGATCTGGATGGGCCGAAGTTGAGGTAAGAATCCCAAATAAGGGGAGAAAAAGGAGCCCGATCCCCATGAAGCGACCTGATGGACTAGAGCAAAGGCTGTAAAGGCTACCGCTTGATGTCTCCAATGGTTGCTGCTTCGCATATGCTTGGGTGACCAGTAAATTCATGGCGATACCTAAAGCTGGAACGGCAAGAAGAAGGGAACCAATGACTCCGTAGTTTTGTATCCATTGGGGGACGGGCCCACCAACAAGGGCGGAGGGCCCCCCCCAGATTCCAATAAAGGCTAGCAACCAGAAGCATACGAATGCCAATTTATAGTTGCGGATGGGTTGGCCAGTCAACTTTGGCAACAAGTAGTACGCTACCGCACAGCCTACAGGTACCATCCAACACCAAAGGTATGCATGGGCAAACCAGCTAGCGGTTACGGCCTGGATGACACCATTAATAGGAACCTTGCCAAGAATCAGGTGAGTGATGCTGAAGGTCCACGCCAACCAAAAAACTGCTCCGAGGATGTAAAATTGGGAAATATAAGCTGTGCGACGTTTGCGACGGCAGTAATCCAATATTGTCCAAACGGTAATCAAGGAAAATGCCATGGAACATGAGAGCATAACCTTAGATGGGATTTCCAAGAGGAAGAACGGACGTGCTTCACCTCTGAAAATAGCAAGTATCCCAAACGTAAGCATAAAATTATAAACTACCCCGGCAGGGACAAGCAGATACCTGCGGATGTCAAAGTCTGGTGCTCTCTCTGATAGCCTCGACATAATCCATACAATCAGAGCGAAAGCAGCGTTGGTCACCCAACCATGGGTCAAGGCAGTATCAGCAACAGGCTTTAAAAATCCATAGGTAAGGAAAGGGACCTTCTCGAGCATGGAGGGAACTGCCAACTGGAGGTAAGCCAGGAACCCTGTAAAGGAAGCAAACACTAACCAGAGCGCGGAAGAGATGCTGAACACAACTCCTGTGCTTCGGAGGGAACTATCTATCCTGCCTACCTCGGTACTTTCAAAAGCCGGGTTCTGTTCTGGGCTGCTCATGGATAAAGTGAGTATTAATAATTACTGGGCGCGGGGGGCATTCTCCTCGACCAGGAGTGCCTTCGCCTCGGAAAGGGGGATTTGGTAATAAGTGGTAGCACCCTGTGCATTTACTTGTCCGGAAGCATAGCGTTCCAAGTTAACTTCGTTGGTTGAGCGCCAGTCTTTTACCTTCTCGAACCGCGCTAATCTGTCGATTACGTCGGGGCTCTGTTGTCGTTTGGTCACATGAAAATACTGTCCGAGGATTGTGAATGCAGCAATCAGTAACAAGGCAACAAAGAACGCTAGCAGGGGATTGTTCATGAACCCCTCATGCTCACCAATGGCATCTTTTTGTATTTCTTCGTTACTCATGGTGGTTTATCGAAAGTAGGATCCGCGGGTCTCGTATGGGGATCGGTTCTGTCTTGGATCGGCTCCAAAGATAGGCAGCAGCACAAAGGCCGCCTATCCCTGCAATGGAAGCGAAGTCAAAGGCGGTGACGCTAAATTGCCTGATTGTGTAATCAAAGGCTGCATCTGGGCTGGCACCTTTTGAAGTGATGCCAGGCAATATGTTGTAGAAAATGTCCACAAGCTGGCAGAAAATAATCCAACCCGCTATGAAGAGGCTCTTCTTGGGAGTGACCTTGCTGTAATAGAAAAGCAGGAAAAAGAAAGGGAAGAAGAAGTTGCAAAAGATAAGCCACATCCCGACCCAATACCAAGAGTTCGGTTGGTCAGGATTAGCAGGGTTGAATTGGCGGATATTGTACCAGAAAGTCTCTTCTGGGATGTTCGCATTGTAGATGAGGAAAAACTGGGACAGACTGATGTAGGCCCAGAATATGGTGAATGCGAGCATCAGGCACCCGAGGTCGTAGCGGTGGGCTTGCTTGTATAGACCCTTGAGCTCGCCCCTGGTGGATAGGATGAAGCATATTACAACGGTGAAAGCCAAACCGAGGCGCATGGAACAAGCGAAGTACCATACGCCAAACATGGTTGAAAACCAATGATGCTCGATTGCCTTAAACCAGTCGATGGCAGCAAAGGTAGTGCTCAGGGCAGTAGCAACAACCCCAAATGCAGCAACCTTTAAGGATAGGTGTGTCCAATTCGGGTCGCCATCCTTGTCCTGAGAAGTTGACGCATATCTGAAGAATAATCCAAGGCCGCAAAACACGGCAAAGTACAGAAAAAATCGCAGGTTGAACGCACCACGGTTCAAGAAAGCCTGTTTGGCGAGAAGAAGAACATCGTGGTGATCGGTACCATCAAGAGCCATCCACTTCCAAAGCAACCCCCGTTTCAGTTCAACTTTCTCAACACCATGTGCATGGGGTGCATGTTCACCCTCGGCACCAGATGCACCATGAGCTCCTTGGCTGTCACCTGCGGGTGCAGCGCCAATATGCTGGTCAACCTGATGCTGTATCGATGTATGGTGATGTCCATTTGGCATAGGATCATCAGATCTGGTGATAAGGATCAGTGGAAGGAATAGTGCAAAAAGAACAGGGAATGCCACCATGCAGTGCTCCATCTGCCTGCGTATTACCACTGACCATTGGGCTTTGAATATGTGGAAAAGCAGTATAAGGAAAAGCATCCCGATGCATACGGACATCCAGAATCCAAGCCCAATCAACCAGCTAAACAGGTTGCGTGCTTCACCGGCATTGTAGCCTTGGAACACACCAAATCCACCTATGGCAACACCGAGGAAACCAATGATGAGTGCTATGGACATGGGGCTTTTTCCTTGCCCGCTGTTCGATGGCGCTGATGTCGTCGATTCGCTCATTGTTGGTTAAGCACAGGTTGAGCCGTGGATGTGATTTTCAAATTGTTAATTTCCTTGACAACATGCGCAGGGAGTTTGGAGACGTCAGCAGGCGCAACCCTCATCTTTTGAAGTGCACGAATGTAAAGTGTTACTTTCCAGCGCTCGCGGGGCGTCAAACGGTCAGCGAAAGAAACCATTCCGGTCGCACCTGCAGCAAAACCCTCGGTAAGAACCTTAAATATTCCGCCCTCTGGTTTACCAGGGGATGTGTATTGGCGAGCGGGATCATGGAAATTTGCAGAATTGCCCATACCGAATGCTTTGGTGACACCGTTGCCGTCTCCAGCAACACCGTGGCAGACTGCACAATTACGATTGTAGAGCACTTGGCCGCTTGTGAGATTAGCCTCGTTAACTTCGATGGGGAAACCTTTGAAAAGCTCTCCATTCGAGTCCAAGCCTGTCATGAGAGCTATTGTTTTGGGGTCGTCGCTAAAGCGTTGGTCTGCATAATTTGACGCGAAGGCCTCTTTTGCATCAATTTGATTTCCACGATGGACTGTGTTTGCAGGAATCGGCCGGTCAGCACGACCATCTTCAAAAAAAGTTGAGCTGCGCTGGGGCAAGTATTTATCCTGATCATCCATATCTGGAAAAACTTGCCAGGGTGGACGAGAAAAGGTGTCCGAACGCTTACCCATATTTGCTATAACGGTAACAAATAGAATTGAAACTGTAATGAGGAAGTAGCGCATTTCCCTTAGTTGTCCTCTTTAACGGTCTCGACCTCAGTAGCACCGATGTCCTTGAGAAACTGTAGGGTTTCGACTTCGTCGTACTTGGGGTCAATAACTTCAATTACAATAGCAAGTTTGTCATCAGAGCATTTGAGGAACCTTTTGTTTTCAAAAAGGGGGTGGTGATGGCGTGGAAGCCGATTGAGTATGAACATGCCTCCCAGAGTGCCGAAGGCGGCAAAAAGAATATTCATTTCATACATCACTGGAAAGGGGAAGATGTAACTGAAGAAGGGCATCCCCCCTACATTGAGAGGGTAATCGAAGGCATTCATGAACCAAATCATGAGCGAGCCCAAGGTGAAACCGGTTAACCCACCGGTCAAAGTGAAGGCGCCGACCATAGACCGCCCCAGACCCATGGCTTTGTCCATGCCGTGTATAGGCAGTGGGGAATAACATTCCCAATTCTTATAACCTGCTTCTCTCACCTTCTCAGCCGCATGGATGAACTCCTTGGCATTTTTAAAGGTGGCCATCAGGCCATAGTCGTTAAAATTCATCTGAG
>JAYPDO010000056.1:1328-16682 GCA_038125285.1 Opitutia bacterium | reverse complement strand
GGGTTAAAATTTAATGGTGGTCATCTCCATGATGGGGATCTGATTCTGGGAGAACCATTTTTACTTCTGCCATTGGCATCATCGGAAGGAAGCGGACAAAAAGCAGGAAGAGGACAGAGAATACCCCAAAAGTACCGAAGTAAGTGAAGATATCTACAATAGACGGGGAGTAATAACCCCAACTGGAAGGCATGAAGTCATTGGCCAAGGAGGTACAAGCGATAACAAACCGCTCGAACCACATCCCCACGTTGACGAAGATTGATATGATCCACACAAGTGCAGGGTTCTCCCTGACTGCCTTGAACCAGAACAACTGCGGGGAAATGACGTTGCAGGAGATCATCGTAAGGTAAGCCCACCAATATTGACCAAATGCGCGGTTAATGAAGGCGAACCCTTCGTAGGGATTTGAGCCATACCATGCGATAAAGAACTCCATAGAATACGCATACCCCACGATGGTGCCAGTAGCCAAGGTGATCTTGCACATGTTATCAATGTGCTGTTGGTTGATCAGGTCATGGAGACGATAGATGGACCGGAGTGGCAGCATGAGCGTAAGCACCATGCCGAAGCCAGAAAATATGGCTCCAGCCACAAAGTAAGGGGGGAAGATCGTAGTGTGCCAACCAGGGAGTTGGGCTACGGCGAAGTCGAAAGACACGATCGTGTGGACGGAGAGGACGAGAGGGGTGGAGAGTCCTGCAAGAAGAAGATATGCTGCCTCAAAGTTGCGCCAGTGATTGTTGGCATTGCGCCATCCCATGGAGAACAATCCATATATGAACTTACGGAAACGTGTCGTGGCACGGTCACGTATCGTAGCCAAGTCAGGAATCATTCCCATATACCAGAAGAGTACGGAAACGGTACCGTAAGTGGACACGGCAAACACGTCCCACTCCAATGGACTACGGAATTGGGGCCAGAGCCAATTAGAATTTGGAAGGGGGAAAAGGAACCATGCAAACCAAATGCGGCCAACGTGGAAAACTGGGAAAATCGCAGCACAAACGACGGCGAAAACCGTCATTGCCTCAGCGGCACGGTTAATTGAAGTGCGCCACTTCTGTTTGAGTAAGCAGAGGATTGCGGAAATTAGGGTACCCGCATGTCCGATACCGATCCAGAAAACGAAGTTGACAATAGCCCATCCCCAGTTGACCGGGTTGGCTAATCCCCAGACACCGACACCGGTGGAGACTAGGTATATGAGCCCCATCACGGTAAAACTTGCGGTCATGCAAGCAGCTGCGAAGCAGAACCACCACCATGTCGGGGTCTTTTCCTCTACAATGCGGCAAATCTTGTCCGTGATCCAAGTGTAGTCGCGGTTGTTCTCGACGAGGGGACGGGACGCGATATGCCCCGGCTTGACCTTTGCCATGATCGCTGGATCAGGCTTGTCGATTTCTGTCGTGGAGGCAGACATTTGGATGGTAGTCTAAAATTACTGAGGTTAAGGGTAAAATCTTAGTGGTTGCCACTGCCTACGGGATGGACATGGTCATCACCACCTTTAGGGAGACCGAGGTAATCCATTTCATTGGCATCAAGGCCATGACCATAACGGGCGTCGTACTCCATGCGGGCAAAGGGCTTGGGGTATGCTTTTGGCATAGCAGGATTCGGGTTCCTGATTTTAGAAAGGTATGTTGTACGGGGGCGTATATTAAGGTAACCCAGTACTGCGTAATTGCGGTCGCTGTCCTTTAGTTTGGAAACTTCTGATTCTGTATCAAGGATGTCGCCGAATGTAATGGCTTCGGTTGGACAGGATTGCTGGCAGGCAGTCTTGATTGTACCATCAGGAACTTTAACATCTGCGCTTCCAGGATGTTTCGCTTTATGGTTGATTTTGGCTTCCTGGATCCTTTGGACGCAGTAGGTGCACTTTTCCATGACACCACGCATTCTGACTGAAACGTCTGGATTCTTCTGCATTTGCTCCAGTTCGTTGACACCAGCAGGACCAAGGGGTCCCTCATAAAAATGACCCATATCGCGCTTGTTCCAATCTAGGAAATTAAAGCGGCGAACCTTGTAGGGACAGTTGTTGGCACAATAGCGGGTACCGATGCAACGGTTGTAGGCCATGGTGTTGAGGCCTTGTTCGTCATGGACAGTAGCATTGACCGGGCAGACGGACTCACAGGGTGCAAGTTCGCACTGGGCACAAGCCACGCTTTGGAAGGAAACTTGAACTTCGTCCGGAATGACCCGTTTGTCGGGTTTCGGATCATTGGCAAACTTGCCGTCGTTGCGATAAACATCGCTGGAGAAATAGCGGTCTATCCTCATCCAGTGCATCTCGCGGCCACGGAGTACTTGATCCTTTCCGACGATGGGAATGTTGTTTTCACTTTGGCAGGCAACAACACAAGAGTTGCAGCCGATACAAGCGTTAAAATCGATAACCATACCCCACTGCTGATGGTAGGTCTGCGATACTTCGTCATTATCCAAGTCTTGGTCGAATAGCCCGTCCGGGGAATAACGCCCGGGTATGAGGAGTTTAAAACGATCAGACTTCTTCTCTATTTCAGTGTATTTGGGCGGAGTGTAGGCCGAGTTACCGCGCGGAACAAACATTGCCTTCTCCTGCTGTGTCATTTCACGCCATTTGCCAGTCTCCTTATCCTTGATTTTCGGATAGAGTTTAGGCGAATGGCTCTCCATGCCCATTTGGGAAGTGAACTCAGGATTCTTTGAATACTCGTCAGCAGTACCCTCCCGAATGATTGCACGTCCTTCCTGGGACCAGTGCTCCTGGGTGTTGGCAAGCTTGTAGGACCTATTAGTGTCCGAAATCTTCACACCTCCAACCGAGGTGGACGTGGCGGATTTGCGAACGGGATAAAAATTGAATCCTGAATCCTTTCCAACACGACCTACCGTTTTGCGGCCATGGCCTAGTGGTAAGACCAGAGTGTAATCAGCAATACCGGGTTGGACGTGGAGGGGGCCTTCCACAGTAACTCCGTCAACGGTTACTTGGTAGATTGGGGTGATTTCCCGGCCACGGTTGAATTCGTTAGTCCTTCGGACGAGTTGGTTCAAGTCCTGACCAAAAACTTGGCCGCTCATGCTCCAAGGATCGGGAATTATCCCTCCAAGTTCTTCCGCAAGCTTGGCACTGATCAAAATTGCATTGTCCCAAGTGATTTTGGTGATCGGGTGAGGACACTCTTGCGCCCAGCCGTTATTAGCGAAACGGCCATCCCAATTGTGGGCACTGGGAACAAAGCGCACTTCAAGGTTGTCCTTGTTCAAGAAGTTAACCTTAGGTGAAAACCGGCTCGGAATTGCATCCAGAACGGTTTTGTTGAAAGCAGTAGTTACGGCTGTGTGAGCAGATCCAGGCAAAATCCCCTCTGCGAGCCATTTGTTGAAGGTGCGTGAGTCCGACTTTTTACTGATCTCCTCAAATGTCTTCCGGACTTGGTCATGAGGATCGGTAACTGATTTGGAAAGGAACCTGGCGAGCAATTCGATTTCAGTCATCCCTCCGAACAATGGAGCCAACATCGGCTGGACTGGAACGTAGGTGCCATCCCATGCGCGCCCATCGCCCCAACTCTCCAAAAAGTGGGTTTGGGCGATGAAAGCATGCCAATTAGAGCGTGCGGAGTATGTTTCGTCTTCAGAGTATCCGAGACGGATCACTTTGCCAGCTTTGGCTTGGGCGGATTCCCAGTTGACGCTGGCAGGCGCATCGTAAGCGGGATTGCCTCCGAGAATGACGAGAGTTTTGACCTTGTTGCCCTCCAATGCTGCAGCAAGGTCAGCAATCGAAGTGGACTTGTTTTCGTCAGTCGCAACATACTCTAAAGTCTTACCACGGGCTTCGAGAGCCTCATTCATGGCAACTACAACCTGGTGGACTTCTTGGGCAAGGTGGGATCCTGCGACGACGAGGGCACGGCCTTTATGGCCGAGCAAATCAGCTGCACATTCCTTCGCCCATTGTTGCTCGAGTTCTGAAAAACCAGACGGAGCCTTGACAGAAGGTACGAGATGGCTTGCAACCAAAGCGGCAAAGGCCGGAATGTTAGTTGATGCCATACGAAGGCGGTGGTCAGCATTCGCACCAGCCAAGGAAAGATTGGACTCTGCAACATAGAGACGGCTCATCTTGGTGGCCTCTTTGGCAGAATTGATCTTACGTCCCTTGGCGTAGGCTCTGGCGTTACCAGTTGCGTTCCCCTCGTACCCTACAAAGTCTGAGTCGAGTGACAGGATGCGTTTGGCCTTATCGAAATGGTGGACGGTGCGAACCGGGCGCTGAAGTAGCGCAGATACAGCTTTAGATGGGTTGGAAAGGTCTATGCCTTCGTGCTCCGCCCAAATGGCTTTAGGAAACTTCGCAGCCAATGAAGAAACGAGATGAGCGCGGGTGGGGGAACTGGAACTAGTGGCAAGGAAGGCAAGGCCTTCCCCGGTAGAACCTTCAAATTCAGAAGCGGCATCCTTGATTAAACTTTCCGCGTCAGCCCTGGAAATCGCCTTACCGGAGCTATCGCGGTGGGAGCGAGCGCGGTCGGGGTCATAAAGGTCGAGGATGCTTACTTGGGAAAAAGTACTAGTGCCCCCTCCATTGGGTTTGTAGCTGGGATTACCCTCAATCTTAGTGGGGCGAGCTTGGTGGGTTTCTACGACTAGAGGGATATTCTCCCCGCCAAAGGGCATGGAAGTGCTGTAATAATTGGCAACTCCAGGAATAAGAAATTCTGGTTGCTTAGTGTAGGGAAGAATCTTGCGTTCCGGCATGCGGCAACCGGTCACACCGACACCTGCCAGGCCGAAGGAAGCCGCCATAATCTTCATAAAGTTCCTGCGGTCGACATCGCTCATGGTGTCAGCACCATCGGGGAACTCACGATTAACCCATTCTTGGAATTGATGGTTACCTTGAAGGTCGTCCAGACTTTTCCAGTATGCCGGACCGTTCAATTCGGCCTTGGTTGGCTCGGGATGGTAGAATTTGCGTTTCATCGATGGCAACCAAAGCAGCTTAGGGGTGGCTGGACTTTCCATTCCTCTACGAGTTGCGTCCCAAGCTCGTGCTGAGCTTTCTTTTGATCTTTGTTGGTGGCGTTTTCACCGCCAGGGTGCCAACCAAGGTCAAAAACGTGTTCGATTGGACGGACGGCATTTTCCGGGTTGCGGTGGCAGTCCAGACAGAAAGCCATGCTGTGGGACTTGGCATGCTTAACAGTCTGCATCTCATCAACCCTGCCATGGCATTCAACGCAGCTTACACCACGGTTAACGTGGGCGGCGTGGTTAAAATAAACATAGTCTGGAGTCTTGTGTACCTTGACCCATTCGATCGGATCACCGGTAAGCAAGCTGTCACGAACCGGAGCGAGTTTAGGGGAAGTTGACTTGATCACAGCATGGCAGCTCATGCAAGTGCTGGTCGGAGGTACGTTGGAATGCTCGGATTTGGTAACATTGTTGTGGCAGAACCGACAGTCCAAATTAAGACCATCCTTGCCAGCATGCCAAGAATGGTCAAATGGCACTGGTTGCTTCGGCTCATAACCGACCCGAAGGTACTTTGGAGTGGCGTAATAAGTGACGGCAGAGGTTACTACAGTGGCCAGGAAAAAGATCCCGATGATAATCTTTATGGGTGCCCAGTTCGCGCTTCTAGGAAAAATGTTGGCCATAGGGAACGATCAGGAGGTAGCGGCGATAGAAGTGTCGGCTGAAATTACCAGGAGGCACAAGTAGCTGTTACCAAAGCTGCAATGCCAAAGTGGTGCTGCAGCTGCGTTGTCGTCTGGTGGAAAAGGATCATCAGGTGTGAGGAACTGAAAAATTAGAGGTGCCTCATAAGGTAATTTTCGCAAACGCTTTCAAGAAAAATCATCAACGTCTAAAACAAAATATCGGCCTTTATGGGGGTCATTAGGTTATCGGAAACTGGGTTTGCCGAAGGTACTCGTATGTGGCAATCCCCACAGCTGTTGAAAGGTTTAGAGAGCGGAGTCCTTGGAAATAGCAGGGGATTTGAAGACGGCTTTTCCCTACCCTTTCATGGAGCCAGGAAGGGGCTCCGTGGCCTTCGTTCCCAAAGAGCAACCCATCGCCCTCCTCGAACCTTGCATCCCAGAAATTCTGCTCCGCCTGTGTAGTGAAAAGCCACAGCCTTGATGGGGTACCGGGTGCGTTTTCAAATGCCTCCCAGTTGTCATGATGGCGGACATCGAGGTTATGCCAATAGTCCATCCCGCTACGGCGAAGGTGCCTGTCGGTAATGGTGAAACCGAGTGGGTGAATTAGATGGAGGACCGATCCAGTGTATGCACAGAGGCGGCCTATATTCCCAGTGTTTTGGGGGATTTCCGGCTGGAAAAGGACAATGTGCGGCATTGGGTATCTTTTTGAAATGCCGGGATAGGCCAACCTGACCGGTCAACTTTTCCCAAGTCTAAATCCGCTGTTTGAGGGTGCGCTCAATTTCGCGCATTTGCTCTTTCTTTTTGATATCATGGCGTTTGTCGTAGTCGCGCTTGCCCTTGCAGATGGCAATTTGCACTTTGATAAGCCCGCCCTTACCGTAAATCTTCATAGGGATGATAGCCTTGCGCTCCAGGTCTTGGGCACCCCGAAGTTTGTCAATCTCCCGGCTATGGAGGAGAAGTTGGCGGATACGGTTGGTCGCGTGGTTCTGGGTGTTGCCGAATTCGTATTCTTCAATGTGGACGTTGTGGAGGAACGCACTTCCGCCCTTAATTCGAACAAAACCATCACGGATCTGGCAATGCCCGGCACGGATGGCCTTCACCTCGGTGCCCACCAAGGCAACACCGGCTTCGAACTTTTCGCCGATTTCGTAATCCCGCCCGGCGCGGCTATTGCGGATTTCCAAGGATGGGCGGGAACCGTTAGCCTTCTTGGCGCACACGCTCAGGAGTAGACAGGCTCTTCTTCTTCAAAGAGCTGGTAGTCAATTTTCCCTTCGATGATTTCACGCATAGCAATGTCCTCCGGCTCCAACTTTTCGAGGGACTCAATGAGGGGTTTGTGCCCTTGTTTGAGCTGTTTAGCACGGCGGGAAACCATGTTGATGAGAATGTTCGGATCAGGGATAACCTTGATCGCATTCTTGAGAAGTTCGTTCTTCAATGGACTGTCTCCTGTGGGATTGGGGAATTGGGAAGCGGTGGAAAATGCTGGTTTGCACCTTCCCCGCAACTAAATTTTTCCAACATTTTCCAGGACTCAGGCAAACAGAGCGTTGACGGCCTGCGCCTTGACCAATTCGCGGGGTTGGTTGAGATGGTTGAATACGACGGTCTCGGGGTCAATCCCGAAGCTGTGGTAGATGCTTGCAAGCAATTCCGTAGGATGGACGGGATCTTCGACCGGGCCGGATGCGGTTTTGTCGGACTTGCCATGGACATATCCCCTCTTGATCCCCGCACCGCCGACGACGGCTGTGTAGCAGTAGGGCCAATGGTCTCGGCCATCGGCGGAATTGTTGTTTCCGGAAGTGCTAACCCCTTTCTGCGGGCTCCGGCCAAATTCCCCTACAGCGACAACTAGAGTTTCGTCCAGAAGGCCACGTTGGTCGAGGTCGGTAAAGAGGCCAGACAAGCCGTTGTCGAGCATGGGGGCGGACTCGTTCTTCATCCGTTGGTTCAGGCCAGAGTGAACGTCCCAGGAGTGGTTGCTGGAATTGGCCACCTTAGGCCAGATGACCTCAACGACGCGGGTGCCGGCTTCGACCAGGCGACGGGCAAGGAGGCAACTTTGGCCAAAGGTGTTACGCCCGTACAGGTCCCGAGTTGCGTCATCTTCGCGGTCGATCATGAAGGCATCACGGGCACGGCCGGAGACAATAAGGTCGAGGGCCTTGTCGTAGTATTGGTTCAAGTTGTAGTTGGCCACGGCCTTATCCACATCGGGCATGGAGGCGTTGACGATGTCGCGGAGATCCGCACGGCGTTTCAGGCGTTGGGCATAAATATCTGGACGGAGTTGGAGGTCGTCGATGCGGATCTTTCCCATCTTGCCCATGTCCATGTCATTCCCTGAAGGATAGAGGGTGTAGGGGTCAAAGGCTTTACCAAGGAACCCTGCGGAACCTCCTTTGCCGACAACATTACTCTCCTGCAGGGGGCGGGGAAGCATGACAAAGGGGAGCATGGGCTCGGACGGGGGTTTCAAGCGGACGATGTTGGAGCCAAAGTTTGGGAAGTCCTTGGGGCTGGGGGGTTCAAGCTGGCCTGAAGGGCTAACCTTGTCCGTAGTGTAACCGGTCATCATTTGGTAGATGGCAGCGGTATGATTGAAAAGCCCGTTGGGGGTATAGCTCATGGAGCGGACCATGGTGAACTTGTCGTTCACATTGGCCAGCTTGGGTAGGAGTTCGGTGAATTGGACACCAGGGATTTTCGTGGAAATCGGCTTGAAAACGCTGCGGACGTTGTCGGGAACGTTTTCCTTGGGATCCCAAAGATCTAGGTGGCTTGGGCCACCCTGGAGGTAGACCATAATGATGCTCTTGGCTTTTCCCCACCCCGGGCCGCCATGGAGTTGAGCCTGGCCGGCCTGGAGTTCAAGCATGCCGCCAAGGGACATGCCCAGCATGCCGGACGCACCGACGCGAAGGATATCGCGGCGGGTAGTGCCGAGGGAAGGATCACAGAGGTCTTTGCCAGGTAGGCCGGGTATGCGGATCATGGTGCTGGTTTCCTTGGATGGTAGTTGGGTTCAATAGTTGAAAAGGAATGCTGGGTTATTGATGAGTGCCCAAGCCAAATCCTGGGCGGCGGTAAGCCGGGGATTGGAAAGCTGGCTCCTGCTAAGTTCGACGGCGCGTTTGAATTCTGAGACCTTGGGATGAAGTTTGAGAGGTTCGTTTGCGATTGCAAGCGCAGCTTCAAGTTGGGTTTGTTTTGGATCTTTGGGCCTAGGCTTGCTAACGTTGGTGAGGGTATCCTGGAGTTTGAGCCTTTGGCCATCGGTCTTTTTATAGGCTTCGAGGATTTTCTTAGTGTCGTCAGGTTTGCGCTGGCCCAAGGCGATTTCAAACAACTTTTGGATATCTTTGGGCACTCCATAGAAGACCGGTTTGGGCGCGTCAGTGACGGAGAGGCGGAATCGGCCAAGGCTGTGGGAATTGTCCTGGAACTGTTGCTTGAGGACAAAAGTCAGGTCCGTACCACCTTTAAATTCCAAGGCTTGCTTGATCTGGAAGGAAGCCATTTGGGGAACCGTGACATCGGGCGAAATTGCCCACCCGTTGTTTGTTGGGGCAACCTTGCCGTCCACGGCAGTACCGACATCGTAGCTGTTCTGACTGAAGGTGGCCAAGGCGTTCTCGAAGGCGAGGGCGACGGGTGCTTCGTGCCGAAAGACCCGGATGCCTTGGATGGCAAGAGAGCCACCGGGCTCAAACTGGATGCCGGTAAGGGCATCATCGGCGACAAATTCGAACCGGACGGTTTTCCATATTTCCTTCTTGGTAATGACGATTTCTTTGGTGGCGCGTTTGCCATCAAAAGAGTTCTCCTTCTTGGTGGACCAGAGAATGCGGGATTTGCGGACCTCATCGCTTTTGGCCACAACTTCTACTACGTAGGAGCCTTTGGGGCCATCCACCTTCGTAATGATGGCAGGCTGGACGGAGGACTTGGCGTCGGAATTGAAATAAAAGCCGGAAGGCCCCCCTCCATTGTGGATTTTCAAAAGGAGGAGGTTCTTCCCTTTGACCAAGTTGAGGGTTACCTTTTCCTGGTCGGGTTCAGCGGCGCGGCCTACGTTGTTGGCATGGACTGCCTTCCCGTTGAGGAAGACCTTGATGCCGTCGTCCGAACCAAGGCTGATGGGAAGGGAACGGTCATTGTCCGCTTCGATGACCCGGGTGAGGTAGTTCGCAGAGTTGTCCCCATTGAAGACGGTCCCGTAGAGAGTGCCATCCTTCCATTCCGGTTTGGCAACCCAGGGAATTTCTTTGTCACCATGTTTGTATTTCTTCTGCGCATCGAACTCCTTCTCCCCTTCAGGGCCCGCATTCTGGTCGAAACCAACCCCTTCAAACGCCCCGGCATGATGCCAATTGCCCAGGGTTACGACCCCTTTGGGGGCTTGTCCAGACAGCTTGACGCTGGCATCCGAGATTTCCTGGACGGCACCATTAGCGGCATCCCAACCAGTGTTATCCAATAGTGGATCCGTATAATCCCACTGTTTGACGGATTCCCAGGACTGGAGGTCTTGGGTCGGCCTGGCAATGACCTCCAGTTCTGAGAGGACAAAGTTCCCGCTACCTGCGCGTCCGGAACCGCCGCCGGGAAGGCTTTTGTCTGGGATGGCTTCGATACGGATACCAGTAGGGCTGGAGAAGGGGGTTTCGCCCCGGATGGTATAGTCGGCCTTGCCGTTTTTGCCTGATACCATGATGGAACCGTCTTCCTTGGTTTCAAAATTGGTCTCCTTGATACTGGAACGTGCGACCCGGTGCTTGAAAGTTTGCCAAGGAGATTTTCCGGCCTTGTAGTCGGCTTCCCATTGGGTAGCCAAGTCCGGAAGGGTTTTGTCGTAATCGGCAAGTTTGTCTTTGGCAGACTTGATCTTGGCCTGGCGTTCGTCCTCCGCTTTCTTTTCGCGGTCGGCGATGCTGGCTTTGTAGTCATTGAGCTCCTTCGTGGCGGCGGCAATCCCATCCTGGCGGGCGGCTTCTTTTTTGGCCAGTTCGGGCTCCAGGTCCTTTTGGACTTTGGCAAAGGCGGCTTCCAACCCGTCGTGCTCGGCTTTGAGGCTGGCGAGGATGCCCATGTTGGCCTGCATCTCTTTGTCCGAAGGGTAACGGTTGAGGAGCCGGAGGTAGATTTCAGTGACCAGATCCTCGTCCTTCTGTTTGGATTGGGCTAGTTTTGCGATGGCATTGTTAGGGTCGGAAATGGCATCGTTGACCGTGGGTCCTGAGATGAGAGCCATGACGGGGCCAAGCTGGAGGTCGCCACTGCGTTCGCATTCGCAAGCACTTTCGCGGGGAGGGCGGCCAAGGTTGCCTAGGAAACCGTCGGGAAGGGTCACACCGGCATCGGGGAGCTGGGCTGCGCGGGTCCCGGCGGGCACCCCGGGGAAGCGGGATGTGGCGCCAAGGGAGGAATAAATACTGTCGAAGAGGACTTCGGCGGGCAGGCGGCGAGCCTTGGCGTGGGAGTAATTGATGTTGTCGTCATAATTCCAGGAATGGGTGGCGACGGAGAGTTGGTAGGTACGGCTTTTGCAGATGGTGCGAATGAGTTCGCGAACATCGAAACCGGAGCCAATGAACTCCTTGGTAAGGAAGTCGAGAAGCTCCGGGTTGGTGGGTGGGTTTCCGGCGCGGATATCGTCGATTGGCTCGATGACCCCCGTGCCAGTGAGGTAGCCCCAGACCCGGTTGGCGTAGCTGAGGGCAAAGTAGCGGTTGTCCGGCGATGTCATCCATGCGGCGAGCTGTTCCCGACGGGTCGGCTTGTCGTTGACAGGGTCGAACTTGGCTGGATAGGGGAACTCGGGTGGCGTGGTTTCCCCAGTCCGCTCGTGTTTCATTTCCCCGTTGGGTTTGTCGAATACGATTTCAAAAATGGGTTTTCCGGCTTCGACGGCGGTTTGGCCAATTTTTTTGTCTCCAGCCGCAGGGTCTTTCTTGAGGTCGGTTTGGACAAAGAAGGCCGAGAGCTGGTAATACTGATCCATGGTCCAGCGTTCGAAGGGGTGGTCGTGGCATTTATTACAGTTGAAGCGGGTGGCCAGGAAGAGGTGGGTGGTGTTCTCCATGGTGTCCTCGGGCTTGCGGAGGATTTTGAAGTAGGAGGCTTGGGGGACTTCTTTGTTCGACCCGGTGGCGGTGAGGATTTTGCGGACAAACTGGTCATAGGGCGTGTTTCCGGCGATCTCGTTGCGGATCCAGTCGCGGAAGGGCTTGGCTCCTTCCGTCCCCAGGAATTTTCTGTTCACTTGGAGGAGGTCGGCCCATTTGTTGGTCCAGTGGTCGATAAAGTCGTCGGAGCCGATGAGTTTGTCGATCAGTGTTTCTCGCTTCTCCTTGGATGGTGTTTGGTCTTGATCGAAAGCCTTCACTGCTTCGGCTGAGGGAGGGAGGCCAGTGAGGTCGAGATGGACACGCCGGACGAACTCTATGTCGGTGCAAGTATCGGAAGGAAGGATTTTCATGCGCTTCCATTTGGCTGCGACCAACTTGTCGATGGGGTTGTAGGCGGGTTGTTCTGTCCACAGGTATCCTTGTCGGTTGCCCATGACTGTGACGGTTGTCGAGGCGTAGGCACCTTCGAAGCGTGCGAGAAGTGGGGCTTCGCCACGACGGAGGGTTGTGACAAGGCCATGCCGGTCGGCAGTGACGATTTCGGTATTCCCGGAGCTGACAAAGGCTTCGGATGTGACATCGCGTAACAGTCCATCAGCATATGAGGCGACAACACGGATCTGCTGGGTGGTACCAATGTCCTGTACAACAGGGTTTTCGGGGAAAAGCCGGATGGATTTGACGCGGGGAGTGGAGAGATCGAGCTTAGCTCCGGTGCCGATCCATTTACGGATGATGCCGTAATATTTGGAGTTTTGCTTGAAGACTTGGTGACCTTCATGGGGCACGGCACCAGTGGCCTTGAGGAGCATCAGGCTTTTGTCCGGTGACGCGACATTGGCACGGCGGGACTTGATGTCGTCCGTGAAACCCCGGACATCGTAGATTGGATCATATCCCCGGAGGGATAACTTGAAACCGTTCCTTCCGTCCTTTGCGCCGTGGCAAGTGCCTTGGTTACAGCCAGCTTTGGATAGGACTGGTGCGACATCGCGGATAAAGTCCACCTTGGAGGCGTCCCCTACCCCATTGATCCGAAGCGGTGCTTCGATAGTCTTGCCGGCATAGGAGGCGACCAGTTTGCCTTCGCCGTCCTTGTTTGGGTTTAGCGTCCCACGGGGGGTTACGCTGGCAAGTCCGCCTTCTACCTGGAACTTGGCCAGGCGGGTCACATCCACAGTATCCCCGGAAGCCAACCGGGCGGAGAGGATGAGTTGGGCGTAATTGCCATTCCCGTTGACTGCAATTTCAGCGGGTTCGATGAAAAGTGCCTCCACTTGGTAACCCTTGGGAAGGGGTTTGGGGTCGATAGGGTCTTCTTCCAAGTTGGCAAGTTTGGCACTTGCTTCCTTTTGCGCCGTTTGCTGGGAAATCTCGACCGGCAGGAACTCTTTGGTAATTTTCCCATTTTCCGGGTCAAGAAGGCGGATTATCCCATCCGTGCCCGCGGCGGCAACGGCCTTGTTATCCGGGCTGAAAACGACGGAATAGACGCCGGCGGGGATATCCACTGACCACAGCTTCTTTCCATCTTCTTGGTATGCGGCCAGGGCACCTTGGTTGTCGAGGCTCGAACCGGCTACCAGCTTGGTGCCGTCACTATTGAAATCGACGCTGTAAACCCGGCCTTTGAGGGCGTCGAACTTTTTGACCAAGTTGTAGTCGTCCCCAATCTTACGGGCTTGGGTACGGAAAATTTTGTAAATCTTGGGGATTCCGTCCGCCCCCCCGACCAGGACTTGCTCCTGCATGGGGTGGGTCACGACAGCAAGGGTGCCTCCGGCCAATGCTCCCGGAGTAATGGAGGTGATGTTGTCCACAAAACGCTCGGTCTTGAACTCGGAGAGCTTGGCGGTGCGGTCCCGGCCTACGGATATGATGTGGTCGCCTTTTGGGGACCAGGTGGTGTCAAAGACCCAGTCGTTATGGGATCCTTGGAAAAAGACCTGCTTACCGGAGGAGGCGTCGATCGCGCGGAGGGTATTGTCCCCACAACCATAGGCGATGTGCTTCCCGTCTGGGGACCAGGACACGCCATAAACGGTGTCGTAGGTAGTTGGCAGGGATAGGTCTAGCTTTTGCTTTTCAACATCCCAAACCTGGATTTCACCTGTCCTGCCAGGAAGTCCACCGGCAACGGCCAACTTTATCCCATCCGGGGAGAATTGGACGGACTCGATCCTCTCGGAAAGGCCAATGAGACGGGCAACAGGCCCAGATCCATCAGCTTTGTATAGGACGACTTCATGGAAACCGGCGATGGCCAGGGTCTGCCCATCAGGCGAGTAATCAATCGACGTGATGACGGGAGGAAGGGTATAAACCGGTGGTTTGTCCTTGGTGAAAGTTTCCCGGACATTCTCCGGTGTGTCGTCCCCTGCCCCGGCGTCGATCCACTTCCGGATGAGGGCGACCTCGGTTTCATGCAAAGGCTCCCCCTTGGAGGGCATCTCTACTTTCCCATCCTTGTTCGGCGAAATCATAGAGACCAGCAAGCTCGCTCCTGATTTCCCCGGCACAATCGCCGGATCCCCACTATCCCCGCCTTTGACTAATTTTTTGAAATCCGTCATCACAAACCCGCCCTTGTCCTTGGCCGGCTGGTGGCAACCATTGCACCGGGCTTGGAAAACCGGACGGATATCGTCGTAGAAGCTGATTGGTTTAGCAGCTGCGGCAGGCTTTTCCTTCGCAATCAGGGAGGCTAAAGGAAGGAAAATGAGAAAGATCTGGAAACGGTGTTTCATGAAAAAATCAGCGGACGTGTGTGAGATTATCTAAACGCACCAGAATAAATTTTCTACCCGAAAAATTGGGGATTGCCGCACAATGGCATTTGGAAGTCAAAGGAAGGAAATGATCGAAATCTAGGATCTCCGGGTGGATTATGTGGACTTTAGGCCGTCAATGATTTGTGGCTGACCATCGGGAGGGATTGAAATCTACGGGGTTATTGGGCCGAACCGAACTGGGAAGACGAGCACGTGCAAGGTGTTATGAACCCTTCTGGAGCAAACGTTCGGGAAGGTCATTTGAGGCAGGTACGATTTGGCAAGACAACCGAGGGAAGTAAACCGGATCCTGGGTTACATACCGGATTTTCCGCATGTATGTGAAGACCTGGATGTCGGGGAATTTTGCGAGATTTTCGACGCAGTATACGGGTGCCCTTCGGTAGGCCGGGCAATTAGGGTCGACGAGTTGTTGGAAAAGACAAGCCTTACCGGGAAAAAGGGGGAAATGTGCGAGGGGGGGTTCCCTGGGGATGAAGCAGCGTTTGCCCCTCTCCAAGTCATAGTTACATAGGCTCCGTGTACTGGTTCTCGACGATCCGGCGAGCTGGCTGGACCTGCATTCGAGGTCGGAGCTGAGGTGAATCCTCAGTGATTTGGCCAAGGTTGGTTGCACGATCTTGGTATCCCCGCATATCCTGACCGAATTGGAGGGATTTTGCAATTCTACCTGCATTATTGAGGCAGGGAGGCTAAAGGTCTCTAGGACATTGGAAGGGATCACCC
>JAYPDO010000056.1:0-1318 GCA_038125285.1 Opitutia bacterium | reverse complement strand
CAACGGCTTTCCACTACTCGGGCGAGGAGGAAAGTGTTATGGGTATACTGGCCAAGTTGGTGGGTGCCGGAGCCCTCGTAAAAGGGTTCTGCGAAAAACGCCTGGATGTGGAAGAAATCTTGATGCAAGTTAGAGGCAGGCAGGTAAATTGAACCACAGATAACCACCGCTGGACACAGATGATTTTTAACCCGATAAATTACAACAGCATGAAATTCTCATCCACCACAATCTTCCTCGCGCTCATCCCTGCCCTGGTTGCGGCCAGACCCCATGTACCCGTCCCGTCATTGCAGGAGCAAGGTTTCACCCAACTCTTCGACGGTAAGACGTTTGAGGGTTGGGAGGGGAACTTGGATTTCTTCCGGATTTCGGATGGTGCGGTCGTGGCGGGTATGCTGGACAAGAAAATCCCGAGGAACGAATTCCTGGTGACGAAGAAGGAGTACCGGGATTTTGAACTACACTTCGAGGCGAAGCTACTTGGTGAAGGGAACAATGCGGGGGTACAGTTCTGGAGCCAAAGAATACCGGACCACCACGAGATGAAAGGTTACCAGTGTGATATCGGGGGTTGGAGCAAAGGGTCGATCTGGGGGTTCTTGTACGACGAGTCCCGCCGCAGGAAGATGCTGGCGGAAGTGCCCGAGGAGATTTTGGCAAAGCATACGAACCCCAAGGGGGAATGGAATGCGCTACGGGTAAGGGCGGAGGGTTGCCACATCCAGATTTGGCTGAACGGCTTCAAGACGGTGGACTACAACGAACCTGAACCGGCCAAGGACATACCACGCCACGGGCGATTTGGCCTCCAGATCCATAGCGGCCCCCCGGCGGAATGCTGGTACCGTGGGATTTGGATTAAGCCGCTGTAAGCCAAAGGAAAACCTGGAGCCATGCCCCTGCCCGTCAAATTGGCATCGGTTCCAGAATGTGACAAAGAACCCCTGGGAAAACCCGATCTTCCAGATGCAGGTACTGCGGCGGTTGCGGCGGCAGTCGTTACCGAAATTCTTAAGGGCATCTCTGGAAACCTCAGATTCCCCCAAATGCTAGCTTTCCATATAGGGAAGATCATTTAGCGTTCTGTAAATTTCTTTTCTGGGATGGCTTGAGCCAGGTTGTTAGCCCAGGACTCTCTTATTTGCTCGGTGATCAGGATGGCGGTCTTAAGAGCCTGAAAGCCGAAATTTCCGCAAACTTTGGGTGTGCCTTGGGTACGGACGGTGTGGGCGAAAGAGGCAAGTTCGAGCTTAAGCGGCTCGCCCTTTTCAATGGGAATTTCCTCACGTAACAGGCCCTCTGGGACACGTTGCAT